>JBJKSL010000347.1:0-5559 GCA_046704145.1 Phycisphaerae bacterium | reverse complement strand
AGTTGAATGTCTCCGGCTTGCCCTGGCCACGCCGCTTTCGCCGCTCGGAGGCGTATCGCCGAAACTCGATCACCCGCGTCTTGGTGGCGTGCAGTTCCAGTCCGAACTTCCGGAACATCACCGCGCGCCTGTCGATGTCTCCATTGGTCCGCCCACAGATCAAACACATAGTGCAGGTAGATATTCGCCAGCAAGGGACTTATGCTGCCACCTTGCGGGGTCCCAGTTTCTGGCAAGCCGGTGAGGAGGAATGGAACCCGCAGAGGTAGGGACAGATTTATGGTCGAGGACTGCGTCTGAGCGACCACTTGTACCGGACAAGTATGGTACAATTATTCGGACAAGTATCGGTTGTCGCCAAGTTCATGTTTGCAACTCTGAATGTTCCATAAACCCTTGGCTTTACTTGATTGGGCGAGGCGGGACTCGAACCCGCACGACCTTTCGGTCAGGGGATTTTAAGTCCCCAGCGTCTGCCATTCCGCCACTCGCCCGAACACACGTGCACTACGCAGCTTACGACAATTTCCCGCCCCTCGCAATTCTCCCCCGCGCTGCAACCGCGCTGCAAAATGCACTTCCAAGCACTGAGCCTCGCACCTCGGCCACCCTACGCGTCCGAGGCGCGCCCCACTTTTTCCGCTAACCGCCGCAATGGCGAGTTCTTCCACTAGCCGAAGGCCCGAGTCACTTACCCGGCCGCTAAAATAGGGGCAGATGTCAACCGGTTGGATAGTCCGTAGAGGCAGAAAGCAGACCGCCCCCCTGCCGCTCGAGAAACTGATCCGCCTGGCCAAGGCCGGCAAGGTCCTGCCTGATGATCTTGTTCGCCGGGAGGATGAGCCGAAGTGGCAGGCCGCCTGGACGTTGCGAGATCTGTTCGACGATGCCGCCGCTGCAGTCGAACCCAACTTTGACGGGCCTACCGCGGACCAAGCATCTGAGCCATCCATCACGAATGCACAGCAATGCGATGATCTCGCGATCCGAGCCACGGCCGGCGATCCAGTCTCCGCCTCTGAGTCGTCGCCCAAGAAAACTCCTCCCTCAGCGGTGAGTCGGACATGGCTCAGTGCAGTCGCGGAAGTAACCGGTCGCCCGCGCGTGCTTATAGGCGTCTCACTTCTAATCGTCGCCGGCGTTCTTGCTGGCAGAGCACTAAAGCGGGGTTGGCCTACGCCTGCTGTTTCTGTCGCAGAGACAGTCGCGCCGATCAGTGCCAGTCGGCCTGCGACCGCCACTGAGCCGGTTGGCCCCAGCCCTGAGTTGGCTGTCGCCATACGTCCTATGCTCGCTGCGTTAACAACGCTCCACGACGTGATTGAGGCCGGCCCGGCGGCGAAGGCCGGCACCGGCATCAGCTTCGGCGAGTATCAGCAGGGTTTGCAGAAGCTCGACTCGCAAGAGTCCCATCTCGCAAGACAGTTCGCCAATACGCATAGAACGGCGACTGACAGCGAAGCAATGAAGCTGCTGACGCGTGCTTGCCGGTTCTATCACGCTGCCGAGGCCGCCTGGCAACGCGATGTGGAATGGAAACCGTCCGGCTATGACCGTGACCGCTCCCAGGCAGTCAGGCCTGATCTGGTTGAGGCCCGGCTCAACTGGGCCTTTGCGGACAGCGTGTCCAAGAGGCTAAAGCTCACCTTGGAAGGCCGGGGCGAGTCCTTCGTCTGTCCGGTCTGCGGAGGCAGCAAGCGGCTCGCCTGTCCGCTCTGCAATGGCTCTGGCAAGTGCTATGATTATGACGCATGCAAAGGTACAGGCGTCGTCGCCTGCGTTGCATGCAACGGCACGGGACATATCTCGCCACCGAAGTCCGACCATCTCGTCCCCAATGTGCCGACCAGTGCTCCTTCCGAGACTTGCAGCATCTGCGCCGGCAAAGGCACACTGCCCTGCCCAGGCTGTGCGGGAACCGGCCACTGCCGGCGATGCGAAGAGCACGGCACCCTGCCTTGCGCAGCCTGCGAAGAATAGCGAGCGGAACTGCTGACGTTGTATGTCATGAGCCTCGAGATCGCGATCGGCCTGTTGGTGCTCTGCCCTGCAGACTCGCACGCACGAACTCGCGGAGGGGGAACAACACGGACTCGCTGAGCTGGCCGCGGCGTGGGTCCAAGGCGGGGTCGTGCGGAACGATCAGGGGGATCGGCATGCTGGTCAGTTGCGAGATGGTTACGGGATTGGTTTCCTCGGCCAGGGTGCCGGTCGCCGGCTCGTATCCGTTGACGACGATGGTGGCGATGGGCAGACCACGGGATCGAGCAGCCTCGACGGTGAGCAGGATGTGATTGATGGTGCCCAAGCCGGCACGTGCCACGATCACCAGCGGCAGGCCGAAGCGGGCAACCAGATCCGCAACGTTGTGCTTCTCGTCGATGGGAACCAACAGGCCGCCAATGCCTTCTACAATCACCCACTCGTTGGCGTCCGTAATGCGTTGGTAGCTCTCGTCAATGGCCGACCAGTCGATCGACCGATGCTCGCGTTGCACGGCAACTATCGGAGCCAGCTCGCTCGCATATCGAACGGGATTGATGTCCGCGAGCATTTCGCGGGCGTCGGCACAGTGGGCTAGATATTCGGCATCGTTATTGATAAGGCCCAGCCGCTGGTCGTGCCGGCAGCCGGTCGCGATGGGTTTGAATACGCCAACGCGCTTGCCCTGCTGGCGGACGAGGGCGGCCAGCGCACCGGCGATGATCGTCTTGCCGACGCCGGTATCAGTCGCGGTTACAAACCATCCGGGCATCTCTTTGCTCCGTTCAACGTCGATCCACCTTCCCGTTTGACGGGCGTCTCACTCGACCACGAGAAGAGTTTGGAACCACGGATGCACACGGATTAACACGGATGGGATTTCAGTCTTGGGAATCGAAGTATTTGAAATCTCATGCTTCACATGTGATTTCGGACGCTTATCCGTGTGCATCAGTGGTTCCGATTTCTCGCATCTACAATATGCTTCACCTATCGGCGGATTCCCTTCGCACCAGTTCCCTGACCGCCTGTACGGCCGCGGCATTCTTTGCGAACGGTTCCCAATTGTAGACCGCAATCAGCCGGCAGGTCTTGAAGGCCAGGGTGCGTTCGAAGCGTTCTCGCCAATCGCGAGCATCTTTGCCGCCCCGCCACCACTCGACAGCCCCCCACTGCTGACGGCCAGCGGATTCGAGATCCTTGGCCAGCGAGCCGGAGTCTTGCGGGTCGTGGCTGTAGAAGCTCCAGCCTGGTATGGAGTCCTCGTTGATGGCCGGCTTGAACGACAGGTTCTTGTCCCAAGGATAGAAGGTCCCACCCTGATGCGTAAAGATCAGGTACGCCGGGACGCCCTGCTCGCGGACCAGATGGCTCAGTTCTGCCAAGTAACGGTGCACGATGTATTCGTGGTCGCTGGCAGTCAGTTCTCTTTTGCCTTGCGGCTGGGTAGCTGCGGCTTTGTCCATCCCGAGCGAGGTGGCAGCAGAGTATCCCAAGCTGGGTTGGCCGAAGGTGAAACCGAACTTCGGATCGTGTCCTTGAGGATCCCTGGAAGCGTCCTTTGGATGCTGCTCGAAAATGCGGTTGCCGTCTGGATAATAGTAGGCGTTGACGTTTATAGACGCCTCCCAGCCCACCTTGACGCCGCCGAGCAACCACTTCTTGTCCTCAGGCAGGTCACGGTACCAGTCAGCGATGACTTTGCTGCAGGCGGCCATCTTGTGACGCACTTCCGAGTAGACCTTCGGAGCGAAAATGTTGGGTGCCGGCCGCACGCGAATTTGCGAGCCCCAGTTTCGCCAGGAAATCTTGATGGCGTACTCCGGGCCCCAGCCGGTCCACTCGACGTTGTAGCGGTTATCAGGATTGAAGCCGGGCAGCGATTGATCCCACCAGTTCCAAAGGTCCGACCGACTCTGCCACCAGTTCTGGCCGTCGAGCATGATCATGATCGGCACGCCTGCCTGTTGCGAGGCGTCCAGCATGGCCCGGATCGAATGTATTAAAACGGCTTCGTCGTTTTCGAGCAGCGAGAAAGGAAAGGTTCCCCCGAAACGCAGTTTGTCATTGCCTGCGGTGCCGAGCGTCTCGACGAACTCGCGCATGGAGGCAGGCGTGAACCGCTGAGGCTCTTGTTGCCGCCAATGGTAAGCGTCGTTTGAGAACGGGTTGCGGTTGAAAAACACGTATCGCGGCAACTGGCCGGCAGCGATGGGATCGAAGGGCTCGGCAGCGAAAGCACACTGTCCCAAGGCAACGCCGAC
Source organism: Phycisphaerae bacterium (assembly GCA_046704145.1). GTDB lineage: Bacteria > Planctomycetota > Phycisphaerae > UBA1845 > PWPN01 > JACQVT01. The sequence continues at coordinate 1,312 of JBJKSL010000347.1, read as the reverse complement.
ACAAGAAGGCAATAGCAGAATACATGTCCTATTCATAGGCAGCCAGTGTAACCAAGTCCGCCAACTCTGGCGAACTGAGGCCCTCCGGCTCTTCGACTCAGCCACCTGCAATGGCGGCCGCGAAAGCTTGTGCGGCGAGGTCGTTGCCCTGCGGACTCAGATGGACGCAATCGTACCAGTTGGCCAGGTCGGCCGGCACAGCAGGAGCGATGTCGACCAAGGTAGCGCCAGTGTCGGCTGCGGCTTTGCGGATGCGCTCGTTGAGCAACTCCGTGTATCGATTGGCGAGGGGCGTCTGTGAAGGCGTCATGATCCGCGTGGGCAGCGCACCGCAGGTGAGGAAGGCTTCCGGTCGCAAGGCGTAGGTCGCGACGTAGACGGCGAGGCCGGCGTCCTGCCCGGCGGTCACGGCGTCTTCGATATTTCCTTGTGCGATGTCCAGCACTTGTTTGAGACTGACGGAGAAAGGATAGTTGGACGCATCGGGCGAGACCGTGAGAAACGGATCCACGCGTTGGACAAAGTCGAGCACATCGTTGCCGCCCTCCCAGTAGAGTAGCGTGGTCGCATTCGGAAACAGGCCCGCCGACAGGGTTTGCCTGAGCCGCTGGAGGCCTTCGCCGGAAGTCTCGCCGCCCAAGCCTTGGTTGGCAAAACGGTCGGCTGGCTCGCCAAGAATTGCTTCCAGACCAACGATGTAGTCGTGATCGGTCGGCCCGGCGGTTGAGGAATCACCGAAGGCGATATAGCGAACGTTGGGATCGGGGGCCACACTGGCACAGCTGGGGAGTACGACGAGTAATGGCACCCAGAGGGCGACCCAGCATCGCCGTGCGCTCAGCGTATAACCACCATGCCGCATGGCCAATACTCTGCTCAGCATCACCCAAGTGTAGGCGGTCTGTTAGATGTTGTTACTGTGGCAAGATCTTAAGCACACTGCTTGGGGACGGAACTCAGACATTCCTCTATGGCTTGCAAGCAACAGCCACATTGCCGCTCCCCGGGTTTGCTGTTGGCGCAACGGCCTCTCCCGCAAGCCTACGGCTGGATGTACTTCTCGTAGCTGACCGGCCCGGCGAAGCTCGCGGCTTTGTTCTCGTAGCGGGTGCCGACAGTCACAGCATAGATAAAGCCGTTCATGGGGCCGACAAGGGCGGTGTGCAGGATCTTATTCTGCGGATTCTTGTGCAGGATGATGTCGATGCGTCCCTTCAGACCGCGGTAATGAAGCAAATCGCCTGAGCTCAAGTCTCCAAGCGTAAAATCGCGTTTGAATCGCTCGACCAACTCCATCGAACGGCGGTAGGTG
>JBJKSL010000346.1:0-3660 GCA_046704145.1 Phycisphaerae bacterium | reverse complement strand
CTTAGGGGTTTCCCCGATGGACACGCGCTCACTGTTACTTATAATTTTCGGCACATAGTTTTTGGCATTTCGGGAGTCAGTTCGGCTCCAGCCAGCAGATCGGATCCGGCATGCGGGAATCTCGAATACTGCTCATGGCGGGCGTTGCGGTGCTGATGGCCGGCCTGACTGGCGTTGTGTATCTGGCTTCGCGGACCATCATTGTCAGAGACTTTGCCGTCCTCGAGCGTCAGCATGCCCGTAAGGACATTGACGCGGCCTGCGATGCGCTGGTTCACGAGTTGAACGATCTGGGGGCGGCCACCAGAGAATACGCCGAATCAAACCAGATGTGCGAGCGGGTCAGAGCTTTCGATGACAAATACATGTCAGAGAACTTCTGTGACGCGACCTGCAATCGCTTGCGGCTGAGTTTTCTGCTGGTGTTCGATGTTGCCGGCGTCGAGGTCTTCAAGAAGGGCTTCGATTATGTGCATGCCACGAAGGCTGCGGTTCCCGACCAATTATTGTCGCGCATCGTCCGCGAAGGGCCGCAGCACGGATTCCTTTATCACCCACATTGGCGAGCGCACATGCTGGGGTTGACCGTGCTGGGCGATCGGCCGGCGATGGTTGCCTCCTACCCCATACTGGACATTGAGGGAGCCGGCCCGAAGCGTGGGACGTTGATAATGGGCCGCTGGCTTGATAACGGCCAGATTGGCGAGCTCTCACATCTAACGCACCAGTGCTGGCGGTTGTACTCATGGAAGGATCCGGCCATGCCGGCGGACATGCGAGTGCTTCGTGACAGGGTATGGCGAGAAAAAGATAGGCGATATTCGCAAGCCCTCAACGAAAACGTGGCCGCTGCCTATGCCGCCATTCCGGAAGTTTTTAACAATCCGGGTGTGATGCTCAGTGTGGTTGGTCCGCGGGACATCTACGAGCAGGGGCAGGCGACCTTGCGGCGTTTCTTGTGGACGCTGTTGGCAATCGCGGGCGCGTTTTGTCTGGGGATTCAGTGGCTGATCGTACGTGGCTGGAAGGCACGGATGCGGGCTCAGCATGCCTTGCATCGTTACGAGTTACTGGCGGAGAACACCAACGACATTATCCTGTTTGTTCGCCACGAGGATAGCCGCATTCTGGAAGCCAACCTGGCTGCTGTGCAGGCATACGGGTATTCGCACGGCGAACTTGTAAACTTGAGAATGCACGATCTGCGCGTGCCCCACGAGCAGGATGCGATCGAACACCAGATGCTGCAAGCCGAGACGGGCGGCGGGTTGTTCGAGACCCTGCATCGTCGAAAAGACGGGAGTGTTTTTCCTGTGGAGGTCAGTTCGCGTGTTGCCACGATGGACCACACGCGTGTGTTGATCAGTGTGATCCAGGATATCACCCAGCGCAAGCTTCACGAGTTGGATCGTCAGCAGTTGCTGGAGGCGGAGCGTGCCGCCCGTGGCGAAATAGAGCGTGTCAACCGGCACAAGGACGATTTCCTGGCCACTCTCTCGCACGAGTTGCGCAATCCACTGAGTGCGATCCTCGGCTGGACACGGCTGCTGCGAAACGGCGATTGCAGTGGTCCGGAGCAGGCCTTGCGGATCATCGAGCAGAATTCGGAACTGCTGAGCCGCATGATTTCAGACATGCTCGACCTGAGCCGCACGCTGTCCGGCAAGATGCGTCTGGATATGCAGTACGTGGAGGCGAACAAGGCGGTCTGTGACGTCGTGGACAGTTTTCGGCTGCTTGCTGAATCCAGAGGGATCGGCCTGGAGGATCATTATGCGTCCGAGCCGATTGTGTTGCGGGCTGATGCTGCTCGCATTCACCAGGCGGTGGCGAATTTGCTGAGTAACGCTTTGAAGTTCACGCCGGCGGGCGGGCGCGTGTGGGTGCGTGTGCATCGGCATGGAGATTGTGCACACATCGTAATCCGCGACACAGGGCAGGGGATCGCACGGGCTTTTGTGCCGCACCTGTTTGGGAGGTTTCTGCAGGCGGACGCTTCGACAACTCGCAAGCATGGCGGTTTGGGTCTCGGCTTGGCTATCGTCAAGCAGATTGCAGAGTTGCACGGCGGTACAGTTCGCGGGGCGAGTGCAGGTTGCGGCAAGGGGGCGACCTTCCGGATCACGCTGCCCGTGGTGACAGAAAAACTGCCCTCGGGCTCCACGACTGACACGGAAGACGGCTTGGCGCTGCCCGCCGGCCTGCCTGTGCTTCTGGTGGACGATGATCCTGATGCCTTGACTATGGTAGACAGGATTCTGGCCGACTCGGGAGCGTGCGTCTACGAAGCAACCTCCGCGGGGGAGGCCCTTCGTCTGATTGCGCAACGCAAGCCGCTGGTGGTGCTGAGCGACATCGGCATGCCAGAGGAGGACGGCTACTCGCTGATACGGCGGATCAGGGCTGCGGAGGGGAAAGAAGCACATCTTCCCTGCGTAGCACTGACGGCGTTAGACCGGCCGGAAGATCGCGAGCGTGCTTTGGGCATGGGTTTTGACGAGCACCTGTCCAAGTTGTGCGAGCCGTCCAAGATCGTTAGGACCGTGCGCGGCCTGGTCGGGGGTCTGGTATGTACGCTGCCTCGAAAGGAAGACGCCGGCCGACTCGATGCGGGTACGCCGAAAGCATTGCCTCGCCCGGACGCTGAAGTCGCCGTCTCGGGGCAAGCGGATGGTGGCTTCCACATTCTTTTGGCCGAGGACAGTCACCACGTGGCAGACTTGCTCAAACAGTGTCTGGAGCGGAAGGGCTACGATGTCAGCGTGGTTGCAAGCGTGGCCACGGGCATACAGGTTGCGGGCAGCAAGCCGGTACATCTGGTCTTGAGCGATCTTCGACTGGCGGATGGCATGGGGTGGGAGTTGATGACGCGGTTGGGCGAGCATGCACCTGTTCCCGGCATCATGATGAGCGGTTACGAGGACCATGTCTATCGTGAAAAGGCCAAGCAGGTCGGCTTCGCTGAGTACCTGGTCAAGCCGGTGGACCCTGACGAGTTGTGCGAACATGTGGCCCAATTGCTGGGGAATATGCAATCTGCTTCGCGCTGAATCGCCCTGTTTTCGAGTACGCGCTACGGGCGGCGGCCATGGTGCCTGCGGACAGCAGCTTGCGCGCCGACTGCCGCACGCGGATGGGTATCATACATGAATGGCTCGGCCGTCGACGGCCAGGGCTGCCTCCTTGAGGGCCTCGGCGAGCGTAGGATGGGCGTGGCTGGTGCGGGCGATGTCCTCGCTGCTGGCGGAGAACTCGATGGCGGCGGCGGCCTCGGCGATGAGGTCGCCGGCTCGCGGGCCGATGATGTGCACGCCGCGAACGCGGTCGGTGTCGGCCTCGGCAAGCACCTTGATAAAGCCGTCAACGTGGCCCAGTGCTCGGGCTCGGCCGTTACCGCGAAACGGGAAGACACCCTTGCGATACTCGACGTTCGCCTGCTGAAGCTCTTCCTCGGTCTTGCCGACGGAGGCGATCTCCGGCTGGGTGTAGACCACGGCGGGGATGGCGTCGTAGTTCACGTGACCGTAGCCGGTGAGCATGTGTTCCACGCAGGCGATGCCCTCGTCCGCTGCCTTGTGGGCGAGCATGGCTCCGCCGATGACATCGCCGATGGCGTAGACCCCGGCCGCGGAGGTCGCGAAATGCTCGTCCACGGGGATG
>JBJKSL010000345.1:0-2763 GCA_046704145.1 Phycisphaerae bacterium | reverse complement strand
AGATTGTCAGCGTACTTGTACTCGTCCAGTCGCAGCTGGTTCATCTCGGTAACCACGCCGGGGTCCTTCTCGCGGAGGACGTCGAGCGGAGCGGTGTAAATGTCGCCGTGGATGATTTCGAGCATTTCGCCGGGCTTGCCGACCATGCGCTTGATGAAGTTGACCGTGCCGTTGGCCGGATCCTTGAACACGGTCACTTCCCAGCGATGGGGCTCCAACGATCCACCGATGCTGAGCGGCCACTTGTGCACGAGGATACGGTCGCCGCTGTTGGGGTGGGCCACCTCGTTGCTGGTGGCTTTGTCATTGACGCTTGCGCAATTGGGGCACTCAAGCGTCAGTTCGTAGGGCCGATTGTAAGGCGGGTAGAGTTGCTCGACGCCGCGGGCGTATTCGTAGCCGCAGGTGGAGCATGTCTGGGTTACGTGCTGACCATAGAGGGTGGGGGCCATCGAACCGGTGGGGATGACGAAGGCCTCGACGATAAAAGCTCGGAAAATGAACGCCAGGGCGAAGGCCACGACGATGGATTCCAGCGATTCCTTGGCCGTGACGGCGAAGGACTTGACGGCTGGTGTGGCCGGAGACGGCGGGGTTCGATTTACGTTGGCCATCAAGTTGCGTCCGTGCCGGACCAGCTTCGCCTCGCGGGCGTTCGACGCAAGAATCACCTGCGAACCAAAGACGGCAAAAAGAACGCGCCCCGTACATCTCGTCGGGGCGTGGTCAGACTAAGTTACCGGCACCGCTGAAACGAGTCAACTTTTTGCGAATAGCAGACTTATACGCGTTTTCTGTGTTCTTGTTCGCGATGCCTTGCCCAGGACGCCTTGGGATCTGACGTCGCAGGCAGGGGTACTACACCTCCCGGGAGCGAAGCGCGCCCAAAAAGGACGGGATCCGAACGGCGTATAACCGTCCGGATCCCGTGGATGTCGATGGCAGCAGTTCGCAGCCGGACCGGATGGCCGGTCGGTTCCACGACTAGCGCTGGGGCGAGTCTTTACCAGCGCCCGCTCTTGGCAGCCTTAGGTTTGGGCAGGTTCTCGAGGGCCTTGAGCGACTCTTGCATGAGGTCCTCCGGCAGGGGATAGTCCTCCAGCATGCCGCGGAAATACTTCTCGTAGCCGAGCAGGTCCATGAGGCCGTGGCCGCTCCAGTTGAAGAGGATGACCTTCTCCTTGCCCTCTTCCTTGGCCTTGAGTGCTTCCTGAATGGTGGCGGCGATGGCGTGGCTGGTTTCCGGAGCCGGTATGAAGCCCTCGGTTCGGGCAAAGAGCACCGCAGCCTTGTAGCATTCGAGTTGGTGGAAAGCTCGCGGTGTAGCCAAGCCCTCTACAATCGCCTGGCTGACCAGCGGAGCCATACCGTGATAGCGCAGCCCGCCGGCGTGGATGGGCGGCGGGATGAACCCGTGGCCGAGCGTGTGCATCGCCAGCAGGGGGGTCATGCCACTCATATCGCCAAAATCGTACGCGAACGGTCCGCGAGTCAACGTCGGACAACTCGAAGGCTCGGCGGGTATGATCTCAATATCCGCGCCGGCGATCTTGTCGGCCATGAACGGGAAGGCCAGCCCTGCAAAGTTACTGCCTCCGCCCGCACAGCCGATGACCACGTCCGGTTTCTTCTCGCCAGCCTTGGCCAACTGTTTCTTGGCTTCCAGGCCGATGATGGTTTGGTGCAGCATGACGTGGTTGAGCACGCTGCCCAGCGAGTACCGCGTCTTGCCGGTGGGGTCGGTAACTGCAGCCTCGACGGCTTCGCTGATCGCGATGCCCAGGCTGCCCGGCGTGTCGGGATACTTGGCCAGGATGTCCCGACCGGCCTGGGTTTCAGTGCTGGGGCTGGCGACGCACTTGGCTCCCCAGGTTTCCATCATCAGACGGCGGAACGGCTTCTGGTCGAAGCTGATCCGCACCATGTAGACCTTGCATTCGATGCCCATGAGCGAGCAGGCGAAGCCAAGAGCGCTGCCCCACTGGCCGGCCCCCGTCTCGGTGGTGATCCGCGTGATGCCTTCGCGCTTGTTGTAAAAGGCCTGGGCCACGGCGGTGTTGGGCTTATGGCTGCCGGCCGGGCTGACGCCTTCATTCTTGTAGTAGATGCGGGCGGGCGTGCCGAGAGCCTGCTCTAGCGCCCGTGCGCGGTAGAGGGGGCTCGGCCGCCAGCGGTAGAGGATCTCGAGCACTTCCTCGGGGATGTCGATCCAACGCTCCCGGCTGACCTCTTGCTCGATGACGCCCATAGGGAAGACGGGGGTCAGCATCTCCGGCTTAACCGGGTTGCCGTCAGGGCCCAATGGCGGCTGCATTGGCGTAGGCAGGTCTGCGGCCAAGTTGTACCACTGACGCGGGATTTCGCTCTCGTCGAGCACGATCTTGATCTGCATTACTTCACCTGTTTCTTGGAGTCGTCGGGGAGTCGTCTGCGAGCCTGCTGTTCCCCTGGCGGTTGGCCATTCTAGTGAACATGAGGGGCCATGTCGATGAGGCGACTGCTGGGCAGTGTCACTCAGCTTCGAGCCACCTCACGCCAGTAGCTGCGCCTCTCCATATACACTGCACAATTACGTGCAAGGCTTGACTTGAGTGTCCGGCCAGGGTGGCTTCTTTTCCGAACCGCGCGAACTTGCCTGCCGCCGTATCTGGCGTCCTTGCCGCGAGCAAAAAAGCAGGCCCGGGACCCCCAGCCGGACCTGCTCAGTGAGTTTTACGCGTTTGCGTGTTCCGCGCGGCGAATGGCGTCACCCAGCCCCTTCGA
>JBJKSL010000344.1:0-4233 GCA_046704145.1 Phycisphaerae bacterium | reverse complement strand
CCTGCGGAACAACGGTACCTATCGAGTCATCGGGCCTCGCGAGTTGAGGAGCCGCCTTGAGGACGTTGGCGTTAATATGTCGGCACACCCAAGCAAGGAGGAGATCCAGCAAGGGCTACTGAAGATCGGGGGCTTGCAGGCGGTCATCACGGGTACTGTCCTCATCTATCAGAGGTCGCGGACAGGGTACACGCAGTATGCCTACTACCCGCCCTCATATTATGCGGAGAGTTGGGCCTTCTGGCCTAATTGGGACGAATGGGCGTTTACCCCTGAGGCACAGATGTGGCAGGCTTTCCCTGAGCCGACTCGGGAGTACGTGGAGAACGGACAAGTCTCCGTGCAGGCATCCATGCTGCGGCTGCCAGACATGGGCGTGGTCTTTTCTACGGAGCGGCCCGTCACCGCGAATATTCAGCTCACCTCTTTTTCGCCGCGTCCGGCACGGGATGCTCTGCGACAGGCGGTCAATGAGGCGGCAGATCGACTCGTCGATCGTCTGGCCGTCGTGCCCACGCAAATCACTGTGACCCCCGGCAAGGATCTGCGGACGGCCAGCAGCCAAACCGACGGAGCATGGAACTTCAGCAACAGCTTTAACCCCGGCCAGGCGATGTATGTCGTCCTGACACTGCCGGAGGCGGCGAAGAATGACACTTTCGAGCTGACCATCACCCCCAAGGGCAAGCCCAACACGATCATCAGCCAGCGGGAGGTCATTTGGGAGCCGGCCCTGGCTCAGCAAGGCATTCCCATCTCGACGCAGGCAATCATGAATCAGGCGGGCGCGGGCACGTATACAGTCAACTGCTACTACGACGAACGGCTGGTGATGAGCCACCAGTTTGATGTGAAGTAGAGTGCCAGGCCCGGCGTGTTGCCGTCGCCGCGCCAGGCGGGTGCCCGCACGACGCGGAATGCAAAAACCGCCGCAAGTTGTTGCTCGCGGCGGCATTGAATGGGCGATACTGGACTTGAACCAGTGACCTCTTGCATGTCGAGCAAGCGCTCTAGCCAACTGAGCTAATCGCCCGGCCTTTCTGCTTGGGTTCTCTATTGAACCGGATTCGGGCTGCGGTGTCAACTGTCCCGTTTGGCGAGGGCATTGACGACAAAAAACAGGCAGGACTCGCGGGTCCTGCCTGTTGCCTTGAATTCAGGGAAAGATGGGTCGCGTATCGCAGAGGTGCGGGGCCTCAGGCGACTTCGACGACGGAATCCACGTCGCCGAAGGGATTGGCCTCGCACGCCTCGTTGTGCGGATCGCGTGTCCAGTTGCCGTCGATAACGTAGCGATACCGGTAGCGGCCGGGGGCCAGCGGCAGCATCGCTCGGAAGCATGAGCCGTCATTGTTGGGGACCATCGGCGTCGAATCGGGCGACCAGTTGTTGAAGTCCCCAGCCAGTGCGACGCGGGCCGCGTTGGGCGCCTCGGTCACAAACAGGATGCCGTCATCGGTCCGCCGTACGCCGTAGATCATCTCGATCTTCTGCTGGACCTGCTCCGGAGTGGCCGGCTTGTGATTTTCAGGATGGCCGTTGAAGCCGTTCTTGCCGAACAGCGGCTTGGACGTCGCCAGCAGCTTTTCTGCCTTGGCAGCCAAGTCGTCAGCCTGTCGCAGCAGGGTGGTCGGGATGAGATCGGGCCCACCGGCGGCGACCAGTTCGCGGGCCAGGCGAACGAAATCGCGGAAGCCCATGCTGCCGGGATCATACTCGGTGATGGGCTGGCCGAAGCTCGCCCCTTCACGGAGCTTGGTGTTGAAGTTGATGAACGTGTGGCACATCAAGGGCTCGAACTTGCGTTTGAGCTCGTTGAGGATCTCGCGACCGAGCTTGGTCCGCACGTCGTACAGGTTGGCCAGCACGCGGATCTCGAGCGGTTCCTCGCGCGAAGCTCGGATGCCCTCGATGGTCTCCAACTGCTTGGTCAGGCCCTGCAGCGAGAAGTAGCCGGTGTCCACCGGGATGATCACTTCGCCAGCGGCACGCAGCGCATTCTTGGTCAGCAGACCGATGTGCGGCGGGCAATCGACGATCACAAAATCGTATTTGTCGTTGACCGTCGACAAGGCCGCTGCGAGGCGATCTTCTGCGTCTGGCTTGGAGCCGATTTCCGGCTCGAAGCGTGACAGGGCCGTGGTAGCGGGGGACAGGTCAAAATTCGCCGTGATCTGCCAGATTGTGCGCGTGATGTCGACAGGTTCAGGACTGGCCGTGGTTCGGAGCACATCGAAAATGTTCAGCTCGATCTGCTCTTCGGGAACCGCCAACCCCAGCGCACAATGCCCCTGCGGATCCATGTCCACAAGTAGCGTACGGCGTCCCTCCCGGGCCAAGCACGCCGCCAGGTTTATGCTCACGGTTGTTTTGCCACATCCGCCCTTCTGGTTGGCGATTGCGACTGTTCTCATGATCTCGTGACCCACAAAGATTGTGATGGACCACTCTCGGACGTCCATCGCGCCCGGGACCGCATCTGGCTGAGCCAGGACTTGCGCTTTTATCGGTCGCACACCGCGCAAAACTTTACACGACTTATTTGTGCTGAAGTTTCTGGGCTGGCTGAGGTTAGATTAGGATGGCTGCGACGGCGAAAAAGAGGTTGCGATAGCTCGCAGGACGTCCAGAGCGACGGCGGGCGAATGCTGCTCGCGGCAGCGTTGGACGGCCTGAATCGCACATTTTTCCCATTCCGCAGGCGCGGTGGTCAGGCGACGAACCTCGTTCGGCAGGTCGCGATGGCGTCGAACAGGGATGTATTCGCGGTTGGCGGACAGCAGGTGGGCCATACCTCCGGGCTGCGAATCTCGCGGATGGACCCGCCAAAAGATAACTGCTCCAGCCTCCGCTGCCACCAGGACATCCGGCGGCACGATGCCAAGCGGACTGGCGAACATGACGCACTTTGCCCGACGGTAGATCTCGCGGCGGCCGTGCAGGCCCGGCAGTGAGCCTTGAGGTGCGAGGCCGTCGATGGAGGACCAGCCACTGCCCCAGAAACCCAGGTTAAGCTTCTGTGCAGCACAGACTTGCGCGAGATCTTGCCATATCAAGCTCTCAGCCACGGGGCCGGCCAGACAATCCGCGATTTCTCGACGAACGGCCGGATCCTCGATCCGCATTCGCAACTGAGACTCGGCCCGATCCAGGACGGCGTCGATCTGCCCGTCGCTAAAACGGTCCAGGTTCGGCCGCATGATTTCCAGCGATGCCGCCCAGATTCGCGAATGGGTAGGCAGGTCGTGACCATAGCTGGACGCGTCAGTTGGATGCAGGTCGGCGAGCACGACCACGTCGTAGGGACGGTCGGCGAAACATGGTGGCGGAGATCCGTCTGTGCCCGGAGGCAGGCAGGATAGTGGATGCACGGTAACACGGTCGGCGTCCAGGCCGGAATCGACCAGCCTTCGGGCGAGCAGGCCATCGACCGCCAGCACGCGATCGGCCGGCCCGAAACGCTCTGCGATTTTTCCGGCAGAGGCTGCTTGGTGGCTGAGCCAGGAGATTGCAGGCACATCTTCAGACAGGACATCGTTCACATCCGCCCGGCAGAGATCCAGCAGCAGGGCGAAGTCCGGTCGGCGGTCCAGACGGTCCAGCAAGCGATTGACCCGGCTCAGGGCGTGCATGTCGCCGGGCAGGGCGATCTCGGCTGAGGCGATGTGCCAGCCTGCAGCGTTGGCAGCGGACTTGATCGCCTCTGACCAGGCAGCGACGACCTCGTTCGTCCGGGCTGACATCACGATCATCGTCGGCGTTGCATCTTCGCGGTCCGCCTGCCGTGGCAGTGCTGCCAGACGCTTGCGTGCGTCCGCAAGCTGCTTTCGCCGGCTTTGATCGACCTGGCGGTAGGCTTGCTCGACAGCCGAGCGGCACGCGGCCACGTCGGCCCATGGCTGCCAAGGCCACATCATGATCCGCTCGGGGCAGAGGTGGCCCGGCCGTCTTTCCAGGGCTGCAACGAGTGTGTCGGAGAGTCCCTCCAATGCCGAGACAACGAAAACCAGCCGACCGCAGGCGATGGCGGCTGAGAAATCGTGCAACTTCACCGCCAGCAGCAGGTTGACCGGGTCCTGTTCCCACACGAACACCGCCCGATGCCTGGCCAGCCGTTGAACCAGCAAAGCGACTTCGGTTCCCTGGGCAATACCCGGCAGCAGCACGTTGGCATGACCGGCATCAAATTGGTCAACCAGGGCCTCAGCACGAGTAAGGGGGATGGAAGTTCGG
>JBJKSL010000343.1:0-4941 GCA_046704145.1 Phycisphaerae bacterium | reverse complement strand
GCAGCACGCGCGTATGGATCGTCCGCGACATGTGCGCCGGGCTCTCGTTAGCCAACGCCTGCGCCAGCAAGCCCGTATTCCTGAGTTCGCCCCAGTGAATCAGGTCGCAGTCACCTCGCGTGAGGTTGCGCACTTGCCCGATCAACTGACGCTCAAGCCCGGCTACCGCGGTCAGCGGATCCAACCTGTCCCCCGAAGCGAGCGTCTCACCCAGTGGTTCGAGCAGCCTGATCCCCAGACCGCCATGACGCATGCGCCGCACGCCTAATGGCCAGAGTGCGAGCAACCGGCCAATACTTCCGTCGGCGGCAGTCTCTCGCGCGGTGATTATCCGCGGCTGAACGTCTTCTCCGATGGTTGCCAGCCAAGCCTGCACCCACTCCGGCGTGACAAACAGCGAAACCGGACAGCGGTTAGCCAACTGCGACCACTCAGTCGTCAACTGGCCTATCTGCGTGCGCTCGCTGACCACCTGCCAGCGCAGCGGAGAGTAGCACGTCTTGCTTGGGACGTGCTCCGACGCGGCCGGTCGTCGGCCTTGTTCAAGCTGCGTTGGCTGCAGTTGCATCACGTAACCCAAACACCTCTGCCAGAAACGCCCGATCGCTGCAGTGACGGCCGATACAGTTGCGCCGAAGCTGCAGCAACGGCGTAGCCGCATCGTTCCATCCATGACTCTCTGTGACCGCGTAAGGTGCGGCCACCGCTTTAAGCACGCTCAGATCGAATTCGTCGTAGTCACCCGCCAAGCCGTTGGGATATGCAAACGGCACCTCGTCCTCGCCGAGCCTGGACCGGATCCGCGCGATCGACTCGACGATCTCGAGCCGCCGCGACGCCTGCTCCTGCCGGCTAAGAATCACGTGGTTGATTGTGTGAGCGCCGATTTCCATGCCAGCTTGCCTCAGAACACGGGCTTGATCCCAAGTCATCATGGCCAGACATCGGCGGGCGGCTGGGTCGATCTCATCTTGATGCTGCCACCAGAGCATGCCTATCTCCGGAGCGTATTCGAAAATGCTGTGACTCTTTGCGTAACCGCTTTCAGCAAATACACGCAGAGCATTCTGTGTCACCGACCGCAGCTTGCCCGCCTCGTAAAGCGGTCGAAGCATGCGAATCATGTCGTTGAGCAGGAACCGCTCCGGGCCGATGCAGCCGGTGGTCAGAAAGAATGTTGCCCGGTGACCGAACTGCTTCAGGATGGGCAGAGCCAAAGTGGCATTGTCTGCCATGCCGTCGTCAAAGGTGATGCACACGGCGGGCGGCTCGTCCGGGTAGGCCCGCACACGCTGCAGAGCCTCGCCCAGCGGTCGCACAGGTCCCAACTCGGCCAACACACCCATCTGTCGGCGGAATTGCTCGACCGAGACATAATGCGAAGGCACCCAGGGGCGGTCTGCGAACTCGTCCGGCACCAGCCCGTGATAAGTGAGCACGCGGATTCGGCCACGCTGCGCGGCAAAGTGCCGCCGTGCCCAGCCCAGTTCGAGGGCCACGCAGCCGGCAGCGCGATTGAATATCTTGGAGACCAGTCCGTACATGCGAAATCCGAATCGGCATCCGCCACTTTCTTGCGGCATGCCCCAGACTGCGGACCGGCCGCTGGACTAACAAAGCCCAACCTTGCTGGTGGCGGTCCGTCCTCGTGTTATCGGAATTCGCAAGAGGCGAGTTGATGAAGCAGTCAGGCAGAGCGAGCGCAAATACGCCGGTCCGATAAACACTCGCATCCCGGTGATCACATGGTCGGAGCCGTGCCAGGGAGGTGGTGGCGACGGTGGTGGGTCGCACAGTGGCCGAAGTCCGTCGGCAGGCCGATGCCCGTGCGGTCGAGGAAGACGTACCAGGCCGTACGAGCAAAGTAGCTGAAGGTGTGACTGCACGTGACGAAGGCGGCCGAACGCAGGGCAGTCACGAAAGCGGCCGGGCCGTCGAAGGGCTCGATGTACTGGCAGCAGGCGTCGAGGTCGTTGCCGTGGTGGATGTCGACGCCGACGATGCGCGGGAAGTTGAATTTGGAGGCGTACTTTTGTGCTCTGCGGTTAGGCACGGACCAGAAATTCTGAGAGTTGAAGACTTCGACGATGTCGATAAGATCCTCAACCTCGTCGATGTGCTTGCAGAGACCGCAGCCGAACATCCAGTTGAACGGATGCGGGATCACGACCAAGCCGCCCTGCTGCTTGATGGCCAGCGCGGTTTCGCGCGGCGACATGCCGGGCTCGATCTGTTCGCGGAGGAACAGGCCGATGACATGGCCGCAGGTGGTGGAGACTTCCTGGCCGATAACGACCTTGAGCTGGTTGCCGGCGATGGCGGCGAGCTCGCGCGCACCGCTGATGGTGTCGTGGTCGGTAACGGTGATGCAGTCGATCTGTCGTTGACGAGCGATCTCCAGCAGCTGCGCCGGCGAGCGGTTGCAGTCGTCCGAGTGATTGGTGTGAACGTGGAAAACCGTCTTGATTCGAGATTCCATGGCCAATTGTATCCGACCTCAGCGTCGGCGTCGGAGTTTTGCGCCGATTCAGGCAAGAATCTACGGGCCTGAGTCTGAAAGATCAAAATTTTGGGGCCCGGATGCGGTTATCGCCGTTCATGCCAGTGGGGGCAGGTCCCATAATTGGCCTGGATGCCGGCGGCAAAGGTACTCCTATAATCAAATTTGACCGATAAGCTGACTAGGGCATTCGCCCTTTGGTTGTAACGGCAGGTTGCAGCTGTTACCGCGGTTTTTGGGCTGTTCCAGATGCTACGCGCATTCGTGAGCTGCTCTAATTAGAAACAAGCATAAGCGACGAGCGGCGCTTTCAGATTGGAAATGCGGATTTGAGATTTGAACTCACGGCAGGCAGCGCAGCTGACAGAGGCCGGCGCAGCCAACAAAGAGTAGCCCAGCCAATATAGAAAGGTGCAAACGTGCCGGGAAAGGTATGTCTGGTAACGGGTGGTGCGGGGTTCATCGGGTCGCATTTGTGTCAGCGGCTGTTTGACAGCGGGCAACATGTGATCTGCCTGGACAACTTCTACACAGGGCGGATGGAGAACTTCGGCCCGCGCTATAGCGAGCTAGTTACCAGCGGCCGCTTCGAGTTCATCCGGCACGACGTCATCGAGCCGATCCTGCTGGAGGTGGATCGGATCTTCCATCTAGCCTGCCCGGCCAGCCCGGTGCACTATCAGTCAAACCCGGTCAAGACCATCAAGACTAACGTGCTGGGCACCTACAACATGCTGGGGCTGGCCAAGCGCGTGCGGGCACGGTTTCTGGTGGCCAGCACCTCGGAGGTGTACGGCGATCCGCAGGTGCATCCCCTGCGCGAGGATTACTGGGGCCACGTGACTCCCATTGGCATCCGAAGCTGTTACGATGAAGGCAAGCGGGTGGCGGAGACGCTGACCAGCGATTATCACCGCCAGCATAAGCTCGAGACGCGGATTGCGCGGATCTTCAATACCTACGGGCCGAACATGTGTGCGAACGACGGTCGGGTGGTGAGCAACTTCATCTGCCAGGCGTTGCGGGATGAGCCTATCACCGTGTACGGCAATGGCGAGCAGACGCGCAGCTTCTGCTTCGTGAGCGATTTGGTGGATGGACTGTGTCGGCTGATGGAAAGCGAGTTCACTGAGCCGGTGAACCTGGGCAACGACGGCGAGATCACTATGCTGGAGTTGGTGCAGGCCATCGAGAAGGTTGTGGGCAAGCCGCTCAAGCTCGTACACAAGCCTCTGCCGGAGGACGACCCGGCTCGCCGGCGGCCGGACCTGACGCGGGCCCGCACGGTGCTCGGTTACGAGCCACGAGTACCGCTGGAAGAGGGGCTGGGGCAGACGATCGCCTATTTTCGGGAGTCGCTGCAAAAGTGAGCCCCGCAACGGGCGTAAGTCCCACGGATTGGAGTCCGTGGGCCTAAGGGAGGCGGACACCCCTGGCGGGCGCGTGACGACATTTCGCCTGCCTTGTCGGATACGTACTGAGTGCTTTAGGATTGAAGTGCTCTTGGATTCCATTGCATCGCTAGAATGGAACAATCTCCTGCTTTTTAAGGTAAGGATGCGAGATGGACCCCGCTGTGACTACCGCTATAGAGGCTTGGCTGAACGACCCCGCCATCGATGAGGCCGACAAGGCTGAGATCCGCGAATTGAAGACCCGTGGAGATGAGAAGGAACTCACGGACCGCTTCTACCGCGATCTGGAGTTTGGCACCGGCGGCATGCGCGGGGTGATTGCCGCCGGCCTGAACCGCATGAACGTCTACACGGTGGGAGCGGCGGCCCAGGGTCTGGCCAATCACATCAAGAAGCGCGGCAAGCCGGCCATGAAGGCGGGCGTAGCCATCGCCTACGACTGTCGGCGCAAAAGCGACACGTTCGCGTTGCGGACGGCGTGCGTGATGGCGGGCAACGGAATTACAGCGTACCTGTTCGAGCGGCTGCGGCCGACGCCGGAGTTGTCGTATGCGGTGCGACACCTGGGCTGTGCGGCCGGCGTGGTGGTGACCGCCAGCCACAACCCGGCGGAATACAACGGCTTCAAGGTCTACGGGGCGGACGGGTGCCAGGTTATTGCCCCGGAGGACGAGGCCATCATCGCCGAGGTGCGGGCGGTGGGCGGTTTCGGCAACGTCAAGCTGATGGATGCCAAGGAGGCGGGCGACGAGGGACTGATTAAGATCATCGGCGGCAATATCGATGGGCCATTCCTGGAGGCGGTGCAGTCTACGGTGCTGAATCGCGGGGCGTGCCAGGTTATGGGCAAGACGCTGAAGATCGTATACACGCCCCTGCATGGCACCGGTGGTACGCTGGTTCCGGAAGCGTTACGACGACGCGGATTCGAGAAGGTGCTGGTCGTGCCGGAGCAGTCGGAACCGAACGGCAACTTCCCCACGGTGGCTTCGCCCAACCCGGAAGAAGGGGCGGCGTTCAAGATCG
>JBJKSL010000342.1:0-4081 GCA_046704145.1 Phycisphaerae bacterium | reverse complement strand
CCACCTCGACTTTGCACATGTCCGCAACCCGCTCGGTGTTGGCCAGTGCATCGGGAAACGCCCGGAAAAGCTGATGCATCTCCTCCGGCGTCTTGAGATAGAACTGATCCGTCTCGAAGCGGAAGCGGTCCTCATCGGTCAGCTTGGCCCCCGTGCTGATGCAACACAGCACCTCGTGAGCCTCGACGTCGTCATGCTCGAGATAATGCACGTCGTTGGTGACGATGTTGCCCACGCCCATCTTGCGAGCGAGGTCCACCAACTCAGGATTGATAAGCCGTTGCTCTTCCAGTCCGTGATCCTGCAGCTCGATGAAGAACCGCTCATCGCCAAACAGCCCTGCGTAGAACTTGGCGATGTCCTCCGCATCGCGTCGCCGCTCGGACAGCAGAGCCTGTGGAATCTCCCCGCCCAGACACGTGCTGGTCGCAATCAGCCCCTCATGGTGCTCGATCAACAGCTCGCGATCGACTCGCGGCTTGTAGTAAAACCCCTCCCGAAACGCCCGCGAGGTCAGCCGGATCAGATTCTTGTATCCAGTGAGATTCTCCGCCAGCAGCAACAGATGATGGCTGGCCTCCTTC
The DNA here is from genome assembly GCA_046704145.1 of Phycisphaerae bacterium. GTDB lineage: Bacteria > Planctomycetota > Phycisphaerae > UBA1845 > PWPN01 > JACQVT01. The sequence goes on along the minus strand of JBJKSL010000342.1, from coordinate 3,497 downwards.
ATGCCCTTGGAGTCTTTGTCCCGCCGGCTCCCTGGAGCCACATATACTTCACAGCCGATGATCGGCTTGATCCCCGCCTTCTTGGCCGCCTGAAAGAAGCTCACCGCTCCGAACAGGTTGCCGTCGTCGGTCACCGCCACTGCCTTGCCGCCCTGAGCCTTCACCCGCGCAACCAGCTTGTCGATCCGCGCAGCCCCGTCCAGCAGGCTGTAATCCGAATGCACGTGCAGATGCGTAAAGTTTAACGATGACGACATAGCTGTGGCCGAACCCCTCCCTACGGGCAACCGATCTCAATCCCTACGATCCCAATCCGAACGAGCTTCTCCCACGAGCCTTCTCCCATGAGCCGCAGGCTTTAAGCCTGCGCAGTCCTCCACTCCCACCAATGATAGCCCAACCGACAACGCCGCGAACACCGCCAGCCTGCCCTCGGCAGCGAGTTTACAAACAGCCGCACAAACCACAAGGTGAACGCCGATACCCCAAACACCCCGCCTGTGAGTTTTCAGGCAAATGTGCTCTTGGGACCGCTTCGACACCGGCTTACGTTGCGTCGCCCAGACCTGACTCGAACTCATGGACGCCTCACGACCAGGGAAGCAACCCACTTATCCCTCTATGATCGCTGCGTCGGGAGACAAGCGAATCATGTAATCCGCTTGGCCGACCGTTGCCAGCACCGCCTCGGTGTTCAGCCGATCGTTGGCTTCGTACTTACGCACGGCTTCTTCCTGCGAAGCGCCGCCGCGGATGTGGCGGTCGATTATGCGCTCGCGGGCGGCGGCAGGATCGCACTGCAGAAACATCTTTAACTGGAGAAGATCGGAGACGGCGTCCCACGGCGGGCGCGGCTCCAGCAGATAGTTCCCCTCAATCAACACGATCGATGTTCCCGGGCCGATGGTGATGCCGTCGGCCACCGGATCGTGCACCCGCCGATCGTACACGGGTAGCGACACCGCCGCTCCGCCGCTCTGCAGCCGTCGGACCGCCGCCGCCAGCGACTCTACGTCGAAGCTCTCCGGCCCGCCCTTGCGCTGCCGCAGCGCGATGGTGTGGCCGGCCTCATCGGTTGTGGTGCGTGCGTCCAGTACTGCGTTGGGCCAATGCCAGCCGTCCATGCCGACTGCGATCAGTCGCCCTATGCCGAGAAGTGAGTCTGCCAGCCTTGCCAGCACCGCAGCAAACGTCGACTTGCCTCCGCCCGGGATGCCCGCCAGGCCGGCCACGATTCGCCGGCGATCGCCGAGCTCCTCCTGCAGCAGAGCCAGCAACGGCAGATACACGCGCGTCAACGCATCGCGGTCGAGCTTCACGGTCACCGCGAAGCCCGCCACATCGACCGTCAATGAATGCGGCATTCCTTCCAGCCGCCGCAACCACCACGCAGGAAATCCTTCCACCGGCTCGTCCTGGCTCATGCCGATAGTCTACACGCTGTCTATGGAAATCAGGAAGTGGGACGTCCAAGGCTCTGGGCCTGGCCTCACAGATTCGCAATTCGCTGTTCGATGTCGCGGGCCTGCAGGGCGGCGACGATGTCGTCGAGATCGCCGGTCATCACCCGGTCGAGGTTGGCGTCCACGCCGATGCGGTGGTCGGTGCAGCGGTTCTGCGGGAAGTTGTAGGTACGGATGCGCTGGCTGCGGTCGCCGGAGCCGATCATGTTGCGGCGGCTGGCGTCGCGCTGGGCGACCTGCGACTGCATGAAGTGGTCGAAGACGCGCGAAAGCATGATGCGGCGGGCCTTGGCGCGGTTCTTGTGTTGGCTCTTTTCGTCGCGCATGGAGACGGTGATGCCGGTGGGCAGGTGTTCGAGCCGGATCGCCGATGACACCTTATTGACATTCTGGCCGCCGGGGCCGCCGGCTCGACTGACATGCTCGACCACGTCCTTTTCCCAGTCGATATGGATGTCGACCTCTTCCGGCTCGGGCAGGACGGCCACGGTGGCCGCCGAGGTGTGAATGCGGCCCTGGGTCTCAGTCTGTGGGACGCGCTGCACACGGTGGCCGCCACCCTCGTAGCCCATCTGCTGGTACACACCCTCGCCCTTCATGTTGAGGATGATCTCGCGGTAGCCGCCCAAGTCGGAGGGGGCGGCGTCGAGCACCTCGATTTTGAACCGCTTGCGGTCGGCCAGCCGCTGGTACATGGCGAACAGATCGCCCGCGAACAAGGCTGCCTCTTCGCCGCCAGTGCCGGCACGGATTTCGACGATAACCGAACTGATGGCGGCGTCATCGCCGGTCACCAGGGCGGCCTTGAGCGACTCGATCAGCTCCCCGGTCCGCTCTTCGGCTGCGGCCAGTTCTTCGCGAGCGAGTTCCTTCAGTTCGGGATCCGTGCTGGGATCGTTCAGCAATTCCTGGTGGTCCGCGATCTCGGCCAGCGTCTTGCAGTAGGTGTTGTACGGCTCCACCATGCGACGCAGCTTGCCGTGCTCCTTGTTCAGCTCGACGATGCGCGTCGGATTGCTGGCCACCGCCGGCTGATTCATCTGCTCGGAGACAGCGTCATAACGTGCGCGCAGTTCCTCCAGCTTGGCGATGAGGCGGTCATGCGTGGTAGTAGTTGAAGCCATACGTTGAAGTCCGAGCATGAAAAGACCACGCCGGATCACGTTGCGCTCGCGGAACTGAAGTCCCGGAAACGCTGGCGATCCGGCGTGGTCGAATTATCGCGCAGCGCCCAGGCTCGGCGACGATGCCGACTTGCGCCGACGCGGCAACGGGCTCGAAGGCCTGCAAACCGGCTGCATGCCGGTATACCGCGGACGGCCGAGGCGGCATCCGCAGGGCCCTAGGCCTTGGCAGCCTTCTTGGCGGCGGAGGTTCGGAAGTAATCGCCGCCGAACTTCTTAGTGAACTTCTCGACGCGGCCGGCGGTGTCGACGAAACGCTCCTGGCCCGTGAAGAAGGGGTGGCAATTGGAGCAGATTTCGACCTTCAGTTCGGGCTTGGTCGAGCGAGTCTTGAACGTGTTGCCGCAGCCGCAGGTCACGGTGCATTCGACGTACTTGGGATGAATGTCCGGCTTCATGGGTCCGATCCTTCCAGTCTCGTCAGGATTACGGCAGCTTGTCTGCCAAACTCACGGATTGCGACAGTCTGCTGCCGCTCCACACCGGCTGACACGCGGGGTCAGATCTCCCGCGAGGCCGGAATCTGATAAGTATACGCGATGCCCGGCGGAATTCAACGCGGGACGTCGCGCGGTTGAGAGCGATGGTTCCTTGCGAAGAAAACGCCCACGGATTTGAATCCGTGGGCGTTCGTCAGGGTAGAACACAAAATTCACAACAACTGTAGCATGCGGGAGTTAGCGAAGATTCTCCCGTGCGAATCTCAGCGACGCAGCGAACTGCGGACCACCCGTATGGGCCGCGGGCTGTGTGTTGTGGTGCGGAGGGGCGCCACACGCACGGGGGCGGCCTGGGGGCGGACGGCGTACGTCGCGGGGGCCGTATGGGAGTAGGTGCGGGCATCCACGCG
>JBJKSL010000341.1:0-8440 GCA_046704145.1 Phycisphaerae bacterium | reverse complement strand
GGTTCTGGGTACCATCGCCAGACAGGAAAACAGAAAGCATCGCTGCGTCGGGGCCTCGCTCGACACAGCGATGCCTCGATCCGGTCGCCATCCGCCGCCGCTGTTCTTATCGGACCGGCTTCCATCAAGATCGCTCTGCAAGGAGTCCATCCTCTTCGGCCGTCGCGCCGGGTGCCAAGTCCAGTGTTGGTTCATTTGAACCAGGGGGGTCTTCGAATGAACCAATGTTGCCGGCGCAACAGGCCTTCCAGAGGCGATCCGCCGCAAATCCGCAGTGGCACGCAACTTGCAGAGAAGGCTTGGTGCAACTCGTGGAGGATGGAACATGCAAGTCAGTCAGTACAATCATAAGCTGATCCGCATAGAGGCGGGAAAAGCTTTCTTCGTCCGGGCCTTAGTGGTCTCAGCGATCGCTTTGGCCGCTTTGACGGCCTTTCTGCCTGCGGTTCGCATTCAGCTCAGCGCAGCCGCCCGTCACGCAAACAGCCGGTCGGTCTTGACGGCGCAGCCGGCAGCCGACGCGGCGGTCGCAGACCTCTCCTACGCCGTTCAGTGACCGAATCAGACCAACAAAGCTTGGGGACGGATTGGGGGATTGGGTTGCCGAGTCTGGGGGGCTCGACGCGGAGTTTGGTGTACAGGCCGGGGCAAGCTATCATCGCGGTGGACGCCGGAAGGGAACAACCACAGGGCTTCGTCTAACCCCTGCCCGGACGGCCATTTGCGAGAACCAGCATGTACAAGGTGCTCATCACTGGGGCCATTCACTCGACGGGTGTGGATCGGCTGCGGGCCGAGCCGGACCTGCAGGTTGATTTCAAGCCGGATCTGCCTCTCGGCGAGATTCTTCAGCTTATCAGACCTTACCACTGCCTGATTGTGCGGTCGGAAACGCCGGTGCAGCGCGAGCTCATCGATGCGGCGCCCGATCTCAAGGTGATCGCCGTGGCCGCGGTGGGTGTAGCCAACGTGGATGTCCAATACGCCACCGAGAAGGGCATCCTGGTCATGAACACGCCGGGCAAGAACACCAACTCGGCGGCGGAACTGGCCATGGGCCTGCTGCTGGCGGTGATGCGGAAGGTCGTTACGGCGGATGCCAACATGCGGCGGCTGGGCTGGGATCGCCATCAGTTCTCCGGCACGGAGCTCATGAACAAGACCATCGGCATCGTGGGTCTGGGCAATGTGGGGCACCGCATGGCCCGCTTCTGCCAGGGCTTCGACATGCGCGTGCTGGCGTACGATCCGTACATCCCGGATGAGACGTTTTCCCGTCATCGCGTAGAGAAGGTGGACTGGCCGACGCTGGTGAGCGAATCGGACATCATAAGCGTGCACGTGCCAAAGACCCGCGAGACGATCGGCATGATCAACGCCGAAACTATTGCGGCCATGAAGCCGGGAGTCGTGCTGATAAATGCGGCCCGCGGGGGAATCATTGAAGAGGAGGCTTTGCTGCGTGCGTTGGAGTCCGGGCAGGTGGCGGGTGCGGGTATCGACACTTGGCCGGTGGAGCCGCCGAAAGAGAACGTCTTCGCGAAGTTCTCGCAGGTGGTCATGACGCCGCACATCGGGGCTTCGACGCCAGAGGCCCAGATGCGCGTGGCCGAGGCCATTGCCGTACAGGTTCCCAAGGCGCTGAGTGGCGGCATTGTCGATTATCCGGTCAACATGCCGCAGATTCGCATGTTGGAAGGCGACCTGATGACAGCCTACACGGTGCTGTGCGAGAAGCTTGGGCTGTTTTCGTCGCAGTACATGAACTTCGAGCCGAGTGAACTGGAGATTTCGTATCGCGGCGATATTGCGGACAAGGACTGCACGCTGCTGAGGCTGGCGTTCCTGAAAGGATACCTGAAGCGAACGCATGAGTACGTCAGCTACGTCAACGCGGATCAGCGGGCAGTGAGTGTCGGATTAAAGGTCACCACGACGGATGTTCCCGAATTTCACGCCTATCAAAGTGCGGTGAAGTTCGTCTTCAGGGGTAATGGCGAGCGATTCACGATTGGCGGCGTGGTTTTCAGCGGTCCGCATCCGCGGATTGCCCTGGTGGACGATTTTCCGTTTGAGATCGAGCCTGAAGGGACGTTCCTGGCCATCTGCAGCCAGGATCGCCTGGGCGTGGTGAGCTCGATCGCTTCGATTCTGGATCAGAACAACATTCTGATCAGCAACTTTGAGTTCTCGCACAATAACGAGAAGAAGCGATCGATGTTCCTGATCCGGGTGGGACGCAAGGGAGTGCCCGAGGAGGTAGTGCAGAAGCTGTGCCAACAGGAGCACATTGCGCTGGTGCGCAAGATTCAGATTTGATCGACGTCAAACAGTTGACGCAGCATTATCGGGCACGGCTTGGGCGGTCAGGAGGACGGCTCTTATGGGGCGGACTCTAGAAATCTGTAATTGAGCTCCGTCCGTCCGCTGTCGGACTGCTGGTTTTGGTATGATTGTGTGTCCGTGCGTGCGCGTGCAGGCAGGTGCTGGAGTAGGGTAATGGGTTGGGCCAGCGCAATCCGAGCGATCATCTTTCTGTGCCTTCCGACGGTGGCGCTGGCTGCCGAACAGAAGGGACCGGGCCAGGTCCACTGGAGAAGCGAAGGCGCCTCGCCGCGCATGAGAAAAGCCGACGCAAAGGCGTCCGCGGCTTTCCTGGATGCCACCCAAGACAAGCACATCGTCGTGCAGTTTGACAAGCTCCCTGGTCCTGGCGAGCGGGCCAAGCTCAAGGACAAGGGTGTCAGGCTGCTGCGGTACCTGGGGAACAACGCATACTTCGCGCGGGTCGACGGCCGGAAGGCTCCCGGCGCGCAGGCGGTCAAGGCAGGTCTGCGCGATGCGTTTGAGATTAAGCCGGAGTGGAAGCTCCATTCCCGGCTCATTCGCGGAGAGTTGCCGGCGTACGCTCGCATACCGGCAGACGTGGCAGGAGTGCCGGGGGCCAAGGAACGCAAGAAGGCCAACGCCCGGCAAGGCAAGCAAACCACGGAAGCAATTGCTGCGCTTTACGTGCTATTTCAGTCCGACGTCGATCAGGCCCAGGCGACAGCGGTGGTCGGCCGATACGGGGGAACCATTCGCAGTTGGTTGCGGAGCATCAACGCCGCGGTGGTCTGGGTACCTTCCGACCTGGTGCAGGCCCTCGCCGCCGAGGATGACGTGCAGTGGGTGGAGCCGCCGTTGCCTCCGCTGGCGGTGAGCAACAATTCCGTTCGGGCTCGGACCCAGGTGGATTACGTGCGGGAAAACCTGGGGCTGACCGGCGCCGGCATTTCGGTCATGGTTTACGACGGCGGTACGGCACTAACCACCCATGCTGATTTTGGAGGTCGGGTTTTTGCCCGCGATGATACCAGCGCCAACGACCATCCTACGCACGTGGCCGGCATTATCGGCGGCAGCGGGCTGCTCAGCGACGGGCTCTACCGCGGCATGGCCCCGGATGTAACCATTCAGTCGTTTGGTTTTGAGTATGACGGCACCGCTCAGTTTCTCTACACCAATCCGGGCGATCTGGAGTCGGACTACTCCAAGGCGATTAACAACTTTGACGCCGTGGTGGCCAATAATTCGATCGGCACCAACGTGGCCCTCAACGGGTACACCTGTGATTGGGAGGGCGATTACGGCGTTACGAGTATGCTCATCGACGCCATCGTGCGGGGCAGCCTTGGCCCTCCCATGCGGGTGGTCTGGGCCAACGGAAACGAACGCGGGTCGGGCCGTTGCGGCGTCGAATTCCACACGACCGCGCCTCCCGCTTGTGCCAAGAACATTATCAGCGTGGGAGCCCTCAACTCAAACGATGACACGATGACGACTTTCTCGAGTTGGGGACCCACCGACGATGGGCGTCTCAAGCCGGACCTGTGTGCTCCCGGATGCCAGTCGGACGACGATCAGGGAGTCACTTCAACCGTTATCCTCGGTGATTACGGCACAATGTGCGGCACGTCCATGGCTGCCCCCGTTGTTACCGGGCTGGCGGCAGTCATTCTGCAGGACTGGAAGCTGCAATTCCCCGATCAGCCCCTGCCGCCCAATGCCATGCTCAAGGTCTTGCTTGCCCACAATGCCCAAGACTTGGGAACGGATGGCCCGGATTACAGGTTCGGTTATGGATCTGTGCGGCTCAATGACACCATCAGTTTCTTGAACAGCCGCAGCTTTACTCAGGGTACCGTCGACCAGGACGGTTGGGTGGTGAACTATGTTTCCGTTTCAAGCAGTCTGAGTCCGCTGAAAGTGACGCTGGCTTGGGACGATCCTCCAGGGGCGGTAAACTCGTCCATCGAACTGGTCAACGATCTCGACCTGAAGGTTATATCTCCTTCGGGCGTACAGTACTTTCCGTGGACGCTGGACCCGAATGTGCCCGCCGCCGCAGCGGTTCGCACAAAGCCCGATCACATCAATAACATCGAGCAAGTGGTAGTGGACAGCCCGGAGACCGGAATGTGGACGGTGCTCGTCACGGGTACTTCAGTGCCCTCGGGCCCGCAGGATTTCTCTCTGGCATCGACGCCGACCTTGCAGACCTGCGCATCCGCCGGGATGCTGTTGATGGATCGATCTCGGTATGGGTGCGGCTCCGCAGTGCAATTGCTGCTCAGCGATTGCGATCTGAATACCGATCCCAATACGGTTCAGGCTGCGGAGGTGACCGTTAAGTCGGGCAGCGACCCCGTGGGCCGAGTCTTGACCCTGACGGAGATTTCCCCTGATTCAGCCACTTTTGCCGGAAGTTGCCTGCTTTCGAGTGAAAGCAATCCGGAAACTCTGCTGGTCAACAACGGCGATACGATTACCGCCTCCTACCTGGATGCTGACGACGGGGCCGGCCATCAGAACGTCATTGTCTCCAAGTCCGCTGAGATCGATTGTGCTCCGCCAACCATCTCGACGCCTCAAGTGACGAACATCACTTCGGAGTCGGCTGTTGTATCCTTCACCACCGATGAACCCGCGTTGGTTCGCCTGCAATATGGCGATAGCTGCGCTTCAGCTACACAAACCGTGAAGGGTGGCGATTATGTGACCGAGCACAACCTCACGTTGTCCCGCTTGGTCAAGAACACCACCTACTACTTCAAGGTGGCGGCAGAGGATGAAGCCCTCAATACGACAACGCTCGACAACGGCGGGGCGTGCTATACCTTCACCACGGATGATCGCCAGAGCTACTTCACGCAGCAGTTCGTCTCCAACGGTCCGACGTTTGATCTTGCCAACAAGTGTCTGACATTCGTGCCGGCCGATAACATCCACGGGTACTTGGCCTCTCTGGACAGCATCTCGGAACTGCCGGCCAGCCTGGATGGAGCCACTTCTCTGCCGTTGAGCGACGATGCATTCATGAAGATCGACCTGGCCGACAACAAGACCGTCCTACTCTACGGCGTGTCCTACGGAAGCATGTACGTTGGCAGCAACGGCTTTGTTACCTTCGCCACCGGTGATACGGAATACACGGAGAATCTCACCGATCACTTCAGTCAGCCGCGCGTGTCGGTCCTCTTCGACGATTTCAATCCCAACCCTGATCGCGTCAAGTATCAGCAACTCTCCGACCGGATCGTCGTGACGTGGCTTAACGTGCCTGAGTACGGCATAATCAACTCCAGCACTTTTCAATTGGTCATGCGGTTCGACGGGACCATTCAACTTGCGTGGCTGGGAGTGGATTCCATCGACGGCATCGTGGGGCTCTCAAAAGGCGAGGGTGTGCCCGTCAACTTCAAGGCCGAAGACCTCTCGGCCAGCCCGCTCTGCAACGGCCTGCCCGAGCGAGCGTTTGGCTCCAGCCCCTGGCCTGGTGCTATCGACGTGCCGGCGCTGACCACTCTCACCTGGCAGAGTGGGATGCACGCCGACTCGCACGAGATCTACTTTGGAGCCGATCCGGGCAATCTGGAGTTCCAGACCACCCAGTCGGCAAACAGTTTTGCCCTTCCCGACCTGGTGGACAACACGACCTACTACTGGCGGGTGGACGAGGTCAACAGCCTCGGCAGAACCGGCGGAGAGGTATGGTCCTTCACCACCAAGCGTCTCAAGCCCGACTTCGATAACGATGGCGACGTCGACATGACCGATTTCGGGCACCTCCAACTGTGCCTCAGCGGCGCTGATGTGCCTCAAACCCGGCCCGAGTGCCAGGACGCCAAGCTGGACAACGATGACGACGTCGATGACGCCGATGCCAGCCTCCTGGAGGGGTGCCTGACCGGCGCAGGCCAGTTGGGCAGGGCCAGTTGCTTGCCGTAGGGTTCTTTTTCCACTTCCTGGCTGCATAACGCCGCTCTTGTCGGCATGCTCCTTAAGCCGCTAAACAGCCCATCAGTTACGTCTTGGGCTGCTGCCTGTCTAAGCCTGAGACTTAGGCCAAGTCCTAATGAAACAATCTTATAGATTCGCGCTTCAAAAGGTTGTATCTATCAGGGGGGATGATGAGGCGGCCAGACAAGACCGCCTGTGAGAGTGAGACATGATTTGTGGCCTGGGAAAGGGAGGACCAGATATGACAGCCGAAAGCACTGCACGGACCGAGCAAAAAGGAATGAGCCCGCGCAAGGCGGCCCAAATAGCCAAGTGGGCGGTTACGCGTCGTGGTCTCGCTGAAGAGCCGGACGAGCAGACGCTCTTTATCGCGTTGCGGACGGCGGCTCGCCTCGCCGGGCGCGACAGCACAAGCCGGCTCAGTGGCGAGCCGCAGGACGAGACCTGGGAAAGTCACTGGAGCACCCTTCGCGGCTACCTGGTGGAAACCAACATGGGCTTGGCCTATTCGGTCGTGCACCGGGTGGGGTCGCGCAAAATCAACGAGGATGATCTGCTCAGCGACGCTCTGCTGGGGCTGACCCGTGCGGTGGACCAGTTCAACCCCTGGAAGGGCTACCGCTTCAGCACGTACGCCTGCACGGTCATCGCTCGCGACCTGATGCGACGGTGCAAACGGGAGACCTCGTATCGCAAGCTCTTCCCGGTGCAGCATGACATCGTGCTCGAACGGCCGACGGCCCGACCGGATACTGGCACCGAGCTGTACGTAGAACGTCTGCAGTTGGCACTCGAGGGCAACACCGGCCAACTGACGGATCTTGAAACGAAGATCCTTGCCAAGCGTTTTCCTGATGATCCGGAATCGCGTCTCACGTTCCTGGAGATTGGCAACCTCATCGGGCTGAGCAAGGAACGCGTGCGGCAGATCCAGAACATCGCCTTGTTGAAGCTGCGTCGCGTGCTCGGGGAGGACCCGGTTCTGGCGAAATGCTGACGACAAAGGCCGTTGGCGCCCCGACGCACAATTACTGACAGGCTTGTTTTGCACAGCGGTCGGCATGTAGTTCGCCGGCCGCTTGTGTTTTTACGCGGTGGCACATCCGCCCGGCTGCTCTTACAATGCCCATCATGGAAACGACGCCCAGAACTATCCGCCTCGGCCACAGTCCGGACGCTGATGACGCCTTCATGTTTTATGGCCTTGCCACCGGCCTGGTCGATTCGGGCCCCTGGCGGTTTGAGCACGTGTTGCAGGACATCCAGACGCTCAACGAGCGGGCCATGCGCGGCGAACTGGAAATCACCGCCATCAGCATCCATGCCTACCCGTATGTGGCGGACAAGTACGCGCTGACCAACTGCGGCTCGAGCATGGGTGACGGCTACGGGCCGATGGTGGTGACGCGAGAGCCGGTGGATATCGGCTGGTTAAAAGGCAAACGGATTGCCATCCCCGGCAAGATGACCACGGCGTATCTGGGACTGCAATTGTTGCTGGGCAAGGATGCATTTCACCCTGAGGTGGTGATGTTCGATCAGATCATCGAGCACGTTGCCGCCGGGCGAGCGGACGCGGGGTTGATCATCCACGAGGGACAGCTGACCTACCAGAACAGCAAGCTGCACTGTGTCGTCGACCTTGGCAAGTGGTGGCAGGAGCAAACCGGCGGGCCTCTGCCCCTGGGCGGGAACGTGATCCGGCGGGACCTGGGCGGGCCGGCCATGGAGCAGATCGCAGGTATCATCAAGCAGAGCATTCAGTTCTCGCTCGATAATCGAGCCAAGGCGGTCGAGCATGCCCTCCAGTACGCCCGCGACATGGGCCACGAACTGGCGGACGAATTCGTAGGCATGTACGTGAACCACTGGACGCTGGACTACGGCGATGCCGGCCGGGCGGCTGTCCGCGAACTGCTGGCCCGAGGCCACCGTGCTGGGTTGGTTCCGGACCCCGGCCCTATCGACTTCATCTAATACCCATCCGGGGACTAGCAGACGAATGTAGAATGTAGAATGTTGAATGCAGAATGCAGAATTGAAGAGAGCATATACCCGTGTACCCGCGCACCCACACACGTACGCGGAACCAAAAGAGCAGCCACACAAAACACGTACATGGGGTCTAAAGAGTACCCAAAGCTAAGCACGTACTTGG
>JBJKSL010000340.1:0-4773 GCA_046704145.1 Phycisphaerae bacterium | reverse complement strand
CATCCAATTGGGATAGTATTGAGGTCTACTCGCGGACCGCGCACATCCAGCCGCGAACGGCCGGCCAGCGAGCCTACCTCGATGCCATGAGGCATGACGATCTGGTGTTCTGCACCGGGCCCGCGGGCACGGGTAAGACCTACCTGGCGGTGGCCATGGCCATTTCCATGCTGAAGGCTGGGGCCATTCAGCGAATCGTGCTGGTACGGCCTGCCGTCGAGGCGGGCGAGAAGCTGGGCTTCCTGCCGGGCGACATGCAGGCGAAGGTCAACCCCTACCTGCGGCCACTGTTCGACGCGATGTACGACATGATGCCGTACGAGCAGATTCAACGCTTCGTGGCCAACGACGTCATCGAGATCGCCCCGCTGGCGTTCATGCGCGGCCGCACCTTGAACAACGCGGTCGTGATCCTGGACGAGGCCCAGAACACCACGGTTTCGCAGATGCTTATGTTCCTCACCCGGTTGGGCAATCGCAGCAAGATGGTAGTGACGGGCGACGACAGCCAAGTGGATCTCGAACGTCCCGAGTCGAGCGGGATGGTGGACGCCATCCGCCGGCTGGACGGCATCGCTGGGATCGGGGTCATACGCCTGGCGCAGGTTGACATTGTCCGACACCGGCTGGTCCAGAACATTGTGACGGCCTATGGCAACGGCCAGGCTCATCCATCCCGCAGGAGCGAGGACGTGGGCTGATATTATCGGGCCTTGGGGCCTAACTGGCTTGGCGGGTACGGGGTGTCGATGTTATTAGGCAAGCGCGCGGAGCGAGTTTTACGGCATTTGCCGTTTGCATGTAGTCTCTTACCGACAGGCAAGAGCAGACTGAGCTGAGACCGTCAATAAAGCCTGAAATAAGACCGGCTGGAAGCCGGTCCCACATGGTTTTGCTGGATCGCGTAAGACGGAAGATCGAGTTTGATTAACCGTTCAAAGAAATCTGAACTGCGCCGCATCGAGGCCAAGCGGCAGCGCACCGAACAGCGAGCGACCTTGCGTCGCAACAAGCTGGCCGGAGTGCATCCGACGGTGCTGTTGATCTGGATCGCCTTTTTCCTGGCGACCGTGTTCATCATGCTGTCGGGCGGCGAGTCTCTGCCTTATGCGTTGAACCAGACGGTGACGCAGGACATCACCGCCCGCGTGCCGTTCAAGATGGTCGATCAGGCCCGCATCCGGCAGGAACGGCAGATCGCCCAGGCATCGGCCCCGTCGGTGTTCACTGCCAACCCCGCCCCGCTGGAGGCAGTCCGGGGCAAGTTGACTGAATTCCTCACCCTGGCCAAGACCACCGGCGATGTGGACAAGATCAAGGCACTCGCCGACGAACGCAATCTGAATCTCGATCTGCCGGCGATACGCACCCTCCGCACGTACGCGGGGACGGAGCAAAGCAAAGCGTACGACGCGATGGTTGCCAAGCTGGTGAATCGGCTGAGCAACGAGTACATCATCGGCCGCACCAACCAGACGGTTCGGCCTCGCCCACCGCGGACCTGCATCCTGCAGCGGGGTTCACAGCAGATCGAGGTACCGACGGCCACGCTGCAGTTCAATACTGACCTGCAGAACATGCATAAGCGTGCGCAGCAACTGGCGGCTGAGGTGTTCCCCAAGCCGCTGCAGAATGCGGCTGCCACGGCGATGGTCCGTGCACTGACGCCACCGAAAGATGCCGAAGATACGGGGGAATACGCGCCGTGGCGTTATGATGCCGCCGCCACCCAGAAGGAAATCGACGCGGCCCTGGCGCGCATCCCCGAGTGGAAGACGCCCTACCAGGCAGGCGATCTGCTGGTTAAGGCCGGCACTCCGCTGGGGAGTAACGAACTGGCCATCCTGTCGGCCGAACACGATGCCTATCGCAAGGCGGAGCAGACCGACCCCGTGCTGCACCGCCAGAACCTCCAGCACAAAGCCGGCATGATCGGCCTGATCTTCATCGCCACGTTCGGGTTGGCCGCCTACACGCTGATGTATCAGGGGCGAGTGTTCCAGAACCGCGGGCGGGCTCTGGGGCTGGCCGTGCTCTGTTTGCTCATGATCCTGCTGACTCGACTGAACGAGCACGTACAGCAGCCGTGGGATTCACCGGTGGAATTCTCGGTGGCGTGCATCGTGACCACCTCGGTCCTGCTCACCATCGCATACGACCAGCGATTCGCGTTCGGGATCGGCGGTGTGCTCTCGATTCTGCTCACGCTGGCTTCGCGATCGAACATCTGGCTGTTCCTCACGCTGATGGCTGCAAACGGGGTGGCGGTCTTCTCGCTCAAAGAGGTTCGCACGCGCGGCAAGATCATCGCGGTCGGAGCATTGGCCGGTTCGGCTGCGCTGTTGACGAATCTGTTCGGGCAGTTGTATGCGGGCCAGGATTGGCGTTACGTGCTGACTCATTCGCTGGCGGCGTTCATCGGTGCGGTGGCTGCCGGCTTCATCGTGCAGGGCATTCTGCACTATTTCGAACGGATATTCGGCATCGCGACGAGCCTCACGCTGCTGGAGTGGTGCGACGCCAGCCAGCCCTTACTGCGCAAGCTCGCCCAGGAGGCGCCGGGGACGTACAGCCACTCGCTCATTCTCAGCCAGATGGCCGACGAGGCGGCCTCCGCCATCGGGGGCAACGGCCTGCTCGCGCGCGTGGGCGCGCTCTATCACGACATCGGCAAGACGCAGAAATCGCCATATTTCGTGGAGAATCAGGAAGCCCGGATGAATCGGCACGACCGGCTCAGCCCGACCATGAGCCTGCTGATCATCCTGGGGCACGTGAAGGACGGCATCGAGTTGGCGCGGGCCTATGGTCTGCCACGGGTGCTGCACCAGTTCATCGCCGAGCATCACGGCACAACCATCGTCAAATACTTCCATCACGCGGCCAGCGAGAAGGCCGCCAAGGACAGCCGCATCAAGGGGCGCCACGACCAGGTTTCCGAAAGCGAGTTCCGTTATCCCGGCCCCAAGCCGCGGTCGAAAGAGTCGGCCATCCTGATGATTTGCGACGGTTGCGAAGGTGCCGTGCGGGCCCTATCCGAGCCGACGCCGGGTCGCGTTGAGACGCTGATTCACCAGATCGTGATGGATCGCCTGAACGACGGGCAGTTCGACGATTGCGACATCACCCTGCGAGAGTTGAACCTGGTCGAGCAGTCGCTGGTCAAGAGCCTGTGTGCGATCCACCACGGCCGCATCAAGTACCCGAGCAAGGCGTCAGAGAAGCCCAAGTGTGAAGAGAAGCCGAAGGACGAATCGGCCGAGCCGTCGACCGCCCCCGCGGGTGCGGAAGCCGATTCATCCGTGGGTTCACCAGAGGCGCGGGAGGCCACTCCGGAGGTCGTGCAGCAACGGTGAACCCCACAAGAAGAGCCATGTCATCACGGTCGCGAAAACCGAACATCAACGTAAGGCGGCTGGCCGGGGCGGCCCGTCTGAGCACGGCGAAGATCGTGCGCGCTGCCGAATGCGCCGCCGGAACGGTGCCGATACGCGAGTTGAGCGTCGCAGTGGTTGACGACAAGAAGATCGCGCTTCTGCACGAGCAATTCATGGGGGACGATCGGCCTACGGACGTGTTGACGTTCGATCTGCGCGAGGATAGCGACGATGAGGCTATCGAAGGGGAGATCGTGGTTTCGGTGGACACCGCGCGACGCGAGGCGGCTCGCCGGGGGCTGGACGTGCGGGAGGAATTGCTTCGCTATGTAGTTCACGGCGTGCTGCATCTGGTGGGGCTGGACGATCACACGCCTGCCGAGCGGCGTAAGATGCGCCGGGCTGAGGATGAAGTTCTGCGAGCGTCAGACGGAGAATCCCGTGACGGCAGCAGGACTGTATTGAGGAAATGATCTTGGACGATCCGCAACTGTGGATTGGGTTGCTGCTGTTGGTGGCCATCACTCTGTTTTCGACGGCGATCATGGCCCTGCAACTCGTGTCGCGCGTACGCCTGGCCGAGCGACTCGACGGCGAAGACGGCGGCGAAAAGGTGAACCGCCTGGTCGCGGCTCGCGCGGAGATGGTGTTCTGCTTCTCCTTCATGCGGCTCACCGCGATCGTGGCGTTGGTTCTGCTTGTCGATCATCTCTGGGGCCTCAAAGCGGGAACAGAATTCTCGGTGGCGTGGCAGTACTTCGCCGTTTTCGTGATTTCGCTGGTCCTGACCATGATCAGCGGAGCGGCCATTCCCAATGCGTGGGCTCGTTACGGGGGCGACGCCTTCCTGGCAAAGGGGCTGCCGATTCTGTTTGCCCTGCGGAAGATCCTGTATCCGCTGGTGGCGTTGCAGCACGTCTCTGATGGGGTAGTGCGTCGCCTGGCGGGTATACCCAAGCCCAACGGTCGGCTGGAGGAGGCGGAGCAGATCGAGAAGGAGATCCTCGGGGCGGTCAGTGAGGGCGAGTTGGCCGGAGCCGTCCACGAGGACGAGGCCGACATGATCGAATCCGTGCTGGAGTTTCACGATACCAGCGTGAACGAGATCATGACTCCGCGCACCGAGATGGTGGCCATGCCTGCCACTGCGACGCTGACCGATGCCAAGGACCTGATCACACGCAGCGGGCACTCACGCATACCGGTGTACGGCGAGAACATCGACGACGTGCAGGGTGTGCTCTATGCCAAGGACATGCTGCAACTGAACGAGGACGCCCCCTTCAAGCCGCTGGACATCATGCGCAAGGTGCCGTTCGTGCCTGAGGCCAAGCAAATCTCGGATCTGCTGGCAGAGCTGCGGGCATTGAAAGTGCATGTGGCCATCGTGCTGGAC
>JBJKSL010000339.1:0-3495 GCA_046704145.1 Phycisphaerae bacterium | reverse complement strand
CAGCAGCCTGCCGGGCGTGTTCTCGTGTGGGTAGCGCTGCTGGAAGCCTCGCGTGCTCTCGATGCCCAGCAGGAGGCCGGCGCCGATCAGCAGGACGGCGACGCTTCCACCTAGTGTCACCCATGTGTCTTTGGAGACGGCCTCCAGGCCGAGATCGTTTCGGCGGGTCATGCGTTTGAGCAGTTCGAGCAATACGGGGCCGCCAAGACTGCCCAGGAACATCAGCGGCATGAGGGCCAGCAGCGGGGCGGGGTGCTCGCGGTAGGGCAGATAGTCGTATTCGCTCAGTGTCAGGCCGGCATCGCAAAATGCGCTCACCGAGTGAAACACCGAGGCGAACAGCCGGGCCTCGTCGTAGCGATCGCCCAGGCCGAGGTGGTCGCGCATGAGCGGGCCGAGCAGTTCGGGCTCTTTCTGTGCGGTGCTGAAGTTCAGGTCTGCGGTGGGGTCCCACATGCGGTAGACGGCCACCGCGCCGCCCGCCTCGATGATGATCGCCAGAATGCAGACGAAAAGCACGCTGCGCCGCAGGCCGCTGCCGGAGTTGTCGTCGTCCGCTCCGCGCCAGCCGAGCATGTCCCGGAAGCGCAGGCCGATGATCGTGCCGACGGCGAGGATGCCGAGGCCGCCGATCTCCATCAGTACCAGCAGAATGGTTTGGCCGATGCGGTTGAACTCGCGGCCGATGTCCAGCACGCTCAGGCCGGTACCGGTCAAGGCGGAGACGGCGGCAAAGGTGCAGTCCGCCCAGTGCACTTTCAGTTGATACCAGGCCAACGGATGGCCGGGGTCGAGCATCTGCGGCGTGCGAGCGCAGACGGGCAGCGTCAGAGCAGTGCCACCCGCCAGCACCAGCACTAGTGCTAGCCCTGCGATCCGAAGCGCCGCACCAGCGACCGAGCGGCCGGGCAGACCTTCGGCGAGTGAGCCGATACCGGCGCGGAGCACGGTGGCGGCGCCTATTAGCAGAATGTAGATGCTCGCGACGTGCAGGATCAGGGATTCTTTATCCGAATCGACGATCCACCACGCCACTGCCGCGACGATGAGCACATAATCGACCCACCAACGGCCCAGGTGGGCCTGCACGTCGTTGCTGAACAGCATCAACAGTCGCGAGAGCGCAAACAGCCCCAGGCCGATGGCCATGGCCAGTCGTGCAGCCTGGTCGGCATTCTCGAAGAGTGGCTGATTGAAGCCGTGGGCCAGCACAAGGCCGATGCTGCCGGCGATGGCGGCCAGGATCCACGGCAGGGCAGAACGCAGCGGAGTGGGGACGGCTTGCGAAGTCATGGTGTACTCGCAGTAGGCTGGTGCGGGAATCGTGTCCCACACCTATCTGCTGCGGGATTCCTATCCCGCGAGAGACATCGTGCGAAAACCAACTCGCGGGAAAGGATTCCCGCCATAGTACGTGCGGCAAAGGATTCCCGCCATAGTACGTGCGGGAAAGGCTTCCCGCACGAGCAGCGTATCACTTCTTGCCGTAAACCTGGTCCGGATCGAACAGGCGTTCCGCGTTCACTTTCCACTCATTGGTGGCAGCGTCGAGTTTGCGGAAGAAGCAGTTCTTGTAGCCTTCGTGGCAAGCGGCGCCGTGCTGCTTCGCTTTGATGAGCAGCGTGTCCGCGTCGCAGTCGATCATGATCTCGGTGATGTCCTGCGTGTGGCCGCTGGACTCGCCCTTCATCCAATACTTCTGACGCGACCGCGACCAGAAGTGGGTCTTGCCCGTGCGGATGGAGGCCTCGAGGCTGGTCTGGTTCATGTAGGCCATCATGAGGACCTCGCCGGTGTCGGCGTCCTGAACGATGGCCGGAATCAGGCCGTTTGCGTCGTACTTCAGCTTGTCAATTCCCTGCATTACGAGCTCCAAAAAAAACGATTGTAGAACGCAGAATGTAGAATGTTGAATGAAGAAAGACAAGCACGAAAGCCTGAACGATGCTGCCGCACAAGTAAGACACTCTCATCCAACATCGATAAAGGCCACTTTTTCTCTGAACTTACGACGTAACTCCGCCCGCAGTGCGGCGTGCTTCTGCACCAGTTGTGGATCCTCGCGGACGATCTGGGCTGCGTCATCCCGAGCCTGCAACAGCAGGTCGGTATCCTCGATGAGATTTGCCAGGCGGAACTCGGGCCAGCCGTGCTGCCGGGTGCCGAGAAGTTCGCCGGGGCCGCGGATTCTGAGGTCCTCCTCGGCGATGCGGAAACCGTCGGTGGTTTCGCACAGGATAGCGAGTCGCTGGCGGGCGGTTTCCCCTTGCGCCTCGCTGAACAGCAGGCAAATGGAAGGCTTGTCTCCACGGCCGACGCGTCCGCGAAGCTGATGCAGCGCGGACAGACCGTAACGCTCGGCGTGTTCGATCACCATTACCGTGGCGTTGGGCACGTCCACGCCGACCTCGATGACCGTGGTGGCCACCAGCACATCCAGGCGGCCGTTCGCGAACTCGCGCATAACCGCCTGCTTCTCGGAGTTCTTCATACGGCCGTGCAGCAGGCCCACGCGGGCGCCTGGCAGTCGCTCGTTAGCGATGGTGTGCACTTCCATGGTGGCGGCTTTGAGGTCGAGGGCCTCGGACTCTTCCACCAGCGGATACACGATGTAGGCCTGCTCGCCCGCGGCGATGCGTCGGCGGACCTCGGCCCACGCGGCGGGCTCCTGCTTGGGTTGTATCAGCTGTGTGACGATCGGCTGACGACCGGGCGGCAACTGGTTGATAATCGAAACATCCAGGTCCCCGAACACGGTCATGGACAGCGTCCGCGGTATCGGCGTGGCAGTCATGACCAGGTAGTGCGGTACGGTCATGACTTGCGGCCTTCCTCGGCCGGCATGCTTGCCACGCATGGTGGCTCGCTGCGAGACGCCGAACTTGTGCTGCTCGTCGACGATGACCAGACCGAGACGGTCGAACTTCACGCGCTGTTCGAGCAGGGCTTGCGTACCGACAACGAGGTCCATGTTGCCGGCCTCGATGGCGGCGAGTACCTGTGCCCTATTTGCGGCAGTGGCCTTGCCGGTGAGGAGACACCTGCGTACGCGGCTGCCGACCAGATAGCGGTCGATGCCCGCGAAGTGCTGAGCTGCAAGTACCTCGGTCGGTGCGAGGATCGCACACTGATACCGGTTAGCCACGGTGGTCAGTGCGGCGTAGAGTGCGACGACGGTCTTGCCGCTGCCGACGTCACCTTGCAGGAGCCGTGTCATGGGCCGCGAGGTGGCCATGTCCTCGCTGATCTCGTGGACCACCTTGTCCTGTGCGGGCGTGAGCGAAAACGGAAACCGCCGGCGAATGTGCAGGTCGATCTTGGGGGAGACCGGCAGTTCCGGCGCCCGCGCGTGTGCTGCCGCCCATCGCCGCTGGAGGTTGATGGCCAACTGCATGAGAAACAGCTCTTCGTACGCGAGCCGCTGGCGTGCGATGGCTGCCTCTTCGGCCGTGCGCGGCTGGTGCATGGCTCGAATCGCGTCGGCACGCGGCATCC
>JBJKSL010000338.1:0-2954 GCA_046704145.1 Phycisphaerae bacterium | reverse complement strand
GATCCACGGCGGCCTTGCCGGTCGCGAACAAGCCGAATCGTCGGCTCTGCTCGATGGTGCAATTGCGAAAAGCCGCTCGCGTGTCCTCACTCAGATCTGCGTTGGCGAAGTCCGCCCCGCTCAGTGTGCAGTCGCTCAATTCGGCCCGCGCCTCGCCCGTCATCACCAGGTTCCAGTGACCGTTGCGGTCCAGCCGTGTGTTTTCCGCGACGATCTGAGCGTGCTCGAACCCGGCGATCCCCGACTGTCCGCTGCCGGAGATAATCAGGTCCTGCAGCCGAGCCGTGCACTTGCCGTGAACCTCCACACCGTGCGTCTGGCTGCGAATCAGCCGCGAGTGCGAGATTTGGGCCTGCGACTCCCCGAACAAGGCAACCCCGGGCCCGCTTCGACTCTGGACGGTGACGCTTTCGAGCTGCAGCCGACCATTATCCTTGACGAGAATGGCTCGCTGCTTGCCGCCCTGGACGCTGATGTGGGCGAGGGCCAGGCTGGACTGCTCGCCGATGATGATCCCTGCATCCGGGCAGGCCGATCCGTCGAGCACGAGCCCGGCGCCTTCGGTGGGGCCCTCAATGCGATCGTTTCCGCCATGCGATGAGGCGACGATAGGTTGCGTGAGCGCGATACGGGCTGTTCCCGCCAAGGCCTTGGTATCAAACTGGATGATGTTGTCGAGCGGATCCTCCGCAGCCATTGCGACCGCCCGCTCCAGGTTGATCTGCTGGCCCGCAGCCGTCGCAGCAGTACTGTTAACCACGATGAGGCGAGGTGCCGCGGGGCGAGCAGCAATGGACGTCGATGGGGCCCTGGTTGTGCCGACGGAAATGACGATCACCAGCGCGGGCAGAACGTTGCCCGCGTTGCGCATGAGGCTGCGATACCCTTGTCGGATCGATATCCGCATCTGCTCAGGGTTCCATTGGCTCGACATCGGCCAACCGGTGACGGCGGAGTTCTGGGCGGGACCGGCATCTCGCCGGCGTGTACAACTGCTGGACCCCGGCCCGCGTGAATATCTATCAGGCCCTCCTGGCACGTCGACCGCCGGTCCGCACGTCGCCAACGGTCCCCCGGCCCATCCATGCCGGTGGTTAAGTATCGGCCACACGAACGCAGGTGCTTGAAAGACAAAAACCTGCGCTTGTTTTGCCTCCGGCCAGATGCGGCCGGACTCCGCTATCGGCACCGACGCTCATCTATAGGGTTACAGGCGGCGGGGGCGTGCTGACCGAGTTCTGAATGTCTCCTCCAGCCTGGTCCGATAAACACATCCACGCGGCCGCTGGTGCGTTTACCCGATTTGCATGCTGTCGCGCGGCATGGTCTGCAGGATTCGGTCTGGCGGGTGCCCGGCCTTGTTGTGCTCCTGTAGTCCTTACCGGCGGAAGGTAGTCACGGAGACAATCGAAGCCGAGACGATCTTCGCTGCCACGGTGATCTTTTTGCATCGACGCTGTGAGCTTTCAGAGTCGTGGTCTGCGATCTCTTGTCCTTGGGCAGTTCGAAGCGCTCTCTCCGCAATTGTGCACCTGAGCTGTCGCGCCAAAACGGTGGCGGCTTGGCGACTTCGTGCGAGGTCTGAAGTGAATCCTGCGGTTTCATCCGGTTTTCTTGTATGCCTTTGGTTGGAATGTAACCTACCCTACGTGTATAATCACGCAAGAGCGGGAGAGCGCGTTTGGCCGATAAATAACAGATGAGGACCGTAGCCTTAGGGGAGGCTATTCATCATGACCGACGGACCGGAAAATCAATCCATGGGCGAGGAGAACAGCGGGGCGGGCAGCTCGGCAAAATCTCTGCCCCGTAAGTCGCCTTCGCATGTGAAGCCACGGGCACTGCCTCCATGGCGGGTGCTGCTGCACAACGACGACGTCAACGTCATTGATGACGTGGTCTCGACCTTGCAGAAGCTCACCCCGCTGAGCAAGCAGGATGCCATCATTCGAGCTACCGAGGCACACGAGAAGGGCCTCGCGCTGCTGCTCGTGACCCATCAGGAGCGGGCAGAGCTCTACGTCGAGCAGTTCGCATCCTGTAACCTTACCGTCACCGCCGAACCCGAAGACTGAGATATTGCCAGCAGTCGAACTGAGTCTCGAGCTGCTGCTTCAAAGGTAATTGCCCAAACCAAGAAAGGCTGCCGAAAGGCAGCCTTTTTCAATTGAAGGGTGACGTTTTTGGGTATCTCTCGACGCGACTTCAAGTCTCCCATGTTGGCCTGCAGCGAGTCTCCTGGGGGTGCAATGTCATTCGTTTTGGCGCCATGTGCTGCAAAGGCAAATACATTCCCATGTCTAGACCCGATAGCCATGGTGACACCGCGGGTATAAAGCCGCTAACTGCCTCCTGCCGAAAGACAGTCACATCAGTACGACAGTACGACACCGTGGCTGGCGTATGCACTATCCTCAGCCCAACGTCAAGCATTCCCTGTACTTGACCTGATCGGCGCACGGCAGCAGCCGTTACTCCTATGTTCATACCGATGGCCAGATGGCATCAGAGGAAAGCCTCGCGTCAGTCGTGGATTGTGCGCGCTTCAGCAAGGGGCGCGTCATGTCGGCCAGCCTGGTGAGTCTGATGGGCCAGACCGTAGGGGAGCAGTGATTTCGTGAACGGACACTCAATATCTTCGGCGGAGGCACACGTATGGCATCTGAGCGACGAACGCATACGTGGGTCGTATTGGCAGTGCTGGTCATAGCGACAGCATGGCCTGTATTCGCCCAGCAGGTCACCGGCCAGTTGGGATCGCCCGACGCCACCACGACCATCAGTGGCAACCAACTTCCGCCACCCGCTCCCGAGTTCGGCGGCGTGATCAAGGAGGATGCGCTGCAGTCCACGCCATGGTGGCCGCCGCGTATCGTGCCGCCGAAGGGTGCGCCCAACATCCTGCTGATCATGACCGACGACGCGGGCTTTGGTGTTCCGAGCACCTTTGGTGG
>JBJKSL010000337.1:0-6900 GCA_046704145.1 Phycisphaerae bacterium | reverse complement strand
GAATCTTCATCGCCGGGCTCCTTCGTAAAGGCGTCTACTTGGGCGATCCTCCAGGATCAGCCCGCACACATTGGGACTATGATCCCGCAAAACGCCCCAGCGGGGGACCCGGCTTTCATAGTTTCTTTGTGGTGGAATGATCTCTTTGGCTTTACTGCTTGGCCAGATTCCACATGATGGCAGCATTGCCGCTGGAGCACACCGCGGCGATGTCGATCTTGTAGAAGGCCACCGGAACCCTTGAGCCATCCTTGAGCACCACCTCGTCAACGAACATTTCCTTGGGAACGGTAATCACGTAGGTGTTGTTGCTCGTGAGGCTCAGATTCGCTTTGAGAATCTCGATGCTCGCGAAGCCGCCCGGACCGTTGGGATCGGTGCCCGGAACCTTGGTCGGCCACGTGGCGGCGGCGTCGATGTCGTCGTTCAACTGAGCGCCGTTAGCACTTTGGAAGAAGAACTCCAGGCGGTAGTCCAGGTTGGTCAACAACTGGCCATTCTCATCCTGTGGCGGAGCGTACTCGGTAACCAGATCGGCATTGCCGTCGAAAAGCACAGGCTGGCTCGGCGTGCCGTTCTGCGTCTGACTGTTGGGGTTGAAAACATTCATGGCCCCGGTCTTGCCGTAGGCCACCAGCCGCGGTATACGCTTGAAAATATAGTTCAGCATACGCGACAGCATGATCGTCGAGCCGTCGTCCATTTCAATCTCGACCGTGAAGGTGTCCCCCGGCTGCATGACCTCGTTGGGAATGATAAACGCATCGTAGCGGTCGCTTTCCTGCTGGAAGGCATAATCGCTGTCCGCCCAATACACAGGGTTCTGAGGATGGCCGGCCACCGTAGTGCCCGACAAGTACGTCGGGGCCGGCGAACTCAGCAGATGTGCCCCCACGATCGAGCGGGTACTCCAGTCCTCCGTCATACACTCGAACGTAATCACCGTCTGCCAGGCCAGGGCGGCATTTATCTCCGCGGCAGTGCCATTGTAGTAAACGGATGCTTCGTCCACGTTGATTTTCAGGTTCATGAAGAAGTTGGCACGCACGTCGGAACCTTCCGGCATCTGCCAACTGAAGGCATTATCCTCGAAGTCATCGACCACGCCGTTACCGTCGTCGTCGGCATCGAACAGGTCGACGAGGCCGTCCTGGTCGGAATCGATACTGGACCCTTGTGCATCGCCGGCCGCCAGAGAATCCTGGCCCTTGCCGAAAGTGGGCACGCCGACCGGCACATCGCCGTCACCCAGGCGGGCTCCGGCGGTCGAGTCAATATCGCCGTCGCTCACGGTAGCATCATCACCGATAACCAGCGGTGCCTTGGTGGGATCGTCCGGCAATTGAATGGTGCCGAGATCCACCTCGCCCGCGGGTTTGATGCCCGTCAGGCCTTCGCCATCCGCGACAGCCATGAGGATCGGACCGACGGGCCGACTGTCCGGACCGAGCACAGTGAGAATAAACGTGTTACCCGCTTCATCCGCGGGGATGTCGCTAGTGAACGACCCATCGGCACTGACGCTTCCGCGGTAGTCCTGCTGAGTCTGATTGCTGACCGCAACGACGACGTAGCCGTCAGCATCGCCGCGGATGGCCGCACCGGATGCGCTGGTCGGCAGAGCCAGTTTCCCACTGATCGCAGCAGGCCCATCCGCACTCGTATCGGACGGAGTGTCTCCCGCAACCTGGTCGTCAGGCAGCACGTTCCCGTTATCGGTCGGCGGCGTACAGCCGTAACTCATGAACATGGCCAGCAACAGCGACAGCCAAACAAGACCGCGATTGTGAATACTCGTCATCTTCTTTTCCTCTTTCGGTCGTAAGCCAACCGACCGGGACCCAGCGCGCGTGCGCATGGCGGTCCGACCAGCATTCTGGCATCGGCCACAAGAGCTCGACTCTTGACGGGGAAACGCCCTAGTTCGACGGCGACACTGCCATAACGCGACCGGTTGCTTAGTTATCGCCATTTGACACCAACGCCGGAATCGCCGAACCTTTCGACCTTGTGACGCGTTTTCGAGGCGCATTCCGCGGGAGGCAATCCGGTGAAGGGCAGCGATCTCAGTGCGATTCGGCATGTAGCCATGGACATGGACGGGACGCTGTACTTGGGCGGCACGCTGTTTCCGTTCACGCCACGGTTCCTGGAGCAACTGCAGGAACTGGGCGTCGGGCGGACCTTCCTGACCAACAACTGTTCCAAGAGCGTCGAACAGTATGTCGCAAATCTGGCACGCATGGGTATCGCCGCGCAGCCGGAAGAGATCCGTACTTCGGGCATGTGTACGCTGGACTACCTGCACGCAAACCTGCCCGAGGTGCGTAAGCTTTACATGGTGGCGACGAACAGCCTGCGTGAGGAGTTCATGCGAGCGGGCTACACCATACTGGGTGAAGATGAAGAGCCGGACGCCGTCGTAGTCGCGTTCGACACAGCCTTAACCTTCGAACATCTCTGCAAGGGGGCGTACTGGATCAAGCAGGGCAAACCGTACATTGCCACCCACCCGGACAAGGTCTGCCCAACGGATCTGCCCACCGTGCTGGTGGATTGCGGCTCAGTGTGCGCATGCCTGGCCAGCGCGACCGGTCGTCAGCCCGATGTGGTCATGGGCAAGCCGCATCCGATGATGCTCTCGGGCATTCTCGCCCACGAAGAACTCAAACCACATGAGATGGTGCTCGTCGGTGATCGGCTTAATACCGACATGGCCATGGCGCGGCAGGCCGGCGTGGTGGGCGTGCTGGTGCTGACCGGCGAGGCCACGAAGGCAGACGTCGAAAAATGTTCGCAGGCGCCGGCAATGGTGCTGCCTGATGTGGGTGAGCTGGGCAGGCTTCTCGCCAACGCACTTGCACGATGAACTGCGTTCAAGGGTGCGTGAGAGCTTCGGCGGCCGGGGTCTGGACCCCCTCGCTTCGGGGCCTCCGAAACTGTCACGCTACGTTCAATGCCAGTTGCTGGATACCGCCCGTACGAGCAGCAGCATGGTCAAGTCGAAGGCAAAATGCATCGTAATCGAGGGCAGCAGGCTGCGTCGCCACACAAAAAGGAACCCCATCACCACACCAAGGCCCCAAACCGCCACCAATGCGAGTGAGCCTTCGTAGACATGCCCCACCGTAAACAGGCACGCCCCGACCAGCACCGTCAGCCACCATCGGCCGAAGATCGCCTGCAACCGTGTCAGCAGGAAGCCGCGAAAAACAACCTCCTCCCAGATCGCCACGAACACCAGCACCACCACCATCACCGGAATCGGCATCGGCGGAATTCTTTCCTGGATGGCCTCGCGCGTGTGCTGTGATTGTTCGAGCAAACTGGGGTAGAGCATGGTCAGGATCATCGAGGCGACCATGATGAAGAGCAGCACCGCCGCCCCGGCGGCCAGCCCGACACCCACGTCGGAGGCGATGCCGTTACTCCGCCACCCGATGCTCGCCGGCCTCTGCCCGCTAGCCCGTGCGATCTTGAATGCCGTGATGATACATGCACTACCCGCCACTACCGTGATGAAGATGTCGTCCCACCGCACATCGTGAAATGGCAGAGCAGGGGCCACCATACTGCCGGCAACCAACGCCAGAAAACCAACTATTACCAGCAGGATCAACTGGCCGACAGCCGTCCACGGCGACAGCCTGCCGGACGAGATGGGCTCCGTTGGCGGCGGCGGCGGGTTAGCGGCATCCGCGAGTATCGGCCGCGCCGTGGGAATACCCGGCGGCATATCAGGCCGCTTCGGCTCTCCAGGCGGAGGTGGTGGGCTTTCGGACAAGGTCGTTCCCCTTGGTCGCCAGCCTGAAGACTACGCCGGCCAGGCTCGCGGTCCCACGCTTATCAGCAGGCCATCGCCCGTGATCGGGTACTTGCGCAGATATTCCGTCACGCTCGCAGCCGTTACCGCGTCGACGGCCGCAAGTCGCTCCGCTGCAGGACGAGGCTGCCCGCGATAGTCCATATCGTCAGCCAACTGTCCCAACCGATAAAAGGGAGCCTCGGATTCGTTGGCCAGCGAAGTCCGCCGAAGGTTTTTCACTCGACGCAGTTCCTTGTCCTGCGGACCATCGTTGGTCAGTTGCGCCGCCTCCGCCCGCATGGCTTCGAGCAGTGGCTCGCAGTTCTCCGGCTCGCACAGCCCAAACATCACGCTTATGCCGAAATCCTGATACTCCTCATGGAATACGCCGGCCCTCGTGCTGATGCCCTTCTGCACGATGTTCCAGTAGAACCGAGAGTTCTCTCCGCCCAGGATGGCCGAGGTCGCCTCTGCCTTCTCATACAGCGGATCAACCACCGACACCGACGGAAAAGCGAGCAGCACCGCCTGCTGATGGAAGCGATCCACCACCTGCGTCGCGACGCCACCGCTCGTTTGGGGAGCCACCCGAGCCGCACCAAGATCTGCCGCTGCCGACCACGAGCCGCACAACTTTTCGACCGACGCCAGCACGGCATTCGGTTCCACGTTGCCGGCCACGATAAGAATCAGGTTGTTAGGCGCGTAGCGACGTTGAAAATACGCGTGCATCGCGTCGCGCGACATGTCTGCGATGGTCGGCTCGAAGCCCAGCACCGGCCACGACAGCGGGTTGTCCGGGCACAGATGGCTGAAGAGGAAATCGTAGGCGACCGACGCAAGGTCGTCCTTGGCCATCGCGATTTCTTCAAGCACCACATTCTTTTCGAGATCGAACTGATCGGTCGGCAGCGTGGAGCGCATCATGTCGGCCAGCAACTCGAGCTGCCGGTCCAGGTCGGCCGTCTGCACCCAGCCGTAGTAGAACGTGCGGTCCTTGCTGGTATAGGCGTTGTAGTAAGAGCCCATCTCGTCGAACTCGATGTTCACCTGTTCCCACGTGCGGTGCGCGGTGCCCTTGAACATCATGTGTTCGAGAAAATGAGACACGCCGGCCAGTTCGCGCGAGTCGTCGCGGGCTCCCGTTCGCACCAGAAATCCGCAAGCAGCCGAGTGCACGTGCGGCATGACCTCGATGACGACGGTCAGGCCGTTGGCCAGGCGGTGGACGGTAAAAGGCGTGTTGCTATCACTCATTGTTATCTATTGCGTGAAGGTCCGAACGTGCGCATTTTCTCACGTTCCCACATTCAATTTCCGCGGCCCCAACGTCAACACACTCAGCCTATCCCGCGGATGAGCCCGCAGATACTCGCAGACGTCCGCAACCTTGACGGCCTGGATCTTGGCCAGCTTGTCTTCAGTAGGAATCACGTGACCGTAGTGAAACAAATCCTCAGCCGCTTCGGCAGCCTTGGCCCGCGTCACGTCCCCGCGCGTGCGGACCCGCGTGACCAGCCCGGCGATAGCCCGATCCACCTCGTTTTGCGTGACATCCTCGCCAAGACGACTGATCTCGCGCAGCAGAGTCGAATATGTCTTGTCCAGATTCGCCGGCGTGGCAGAAGCCCCGAGATGCACGATGCCGCTGCCTCGCGGCTGATCGCTCCACGCTCCCACCCAGTACACTAGGCCCTGCTTTTCACGCACTTCGGCGAACAGACGCCCGCTCATGCCGCCGGCCAGCACGCCGACCACGACTTTCTCGGTCGGGTAATCGCTGTCCGTCGCCGCCGCCCCCGGAAAGCACAACCCGATGTGCGCCTGTTCGAGTTCCTTATTGTGGTGACAATACTGCGGCGCAAACTGAACCGGGAACACCGCCGGCCTCGTCTCGCCGCTTGCAACTTCGCATCCCGCCCCCGAACACGCCGCCGATGTCTTCCCGCCGCTTGCGGCTTCGCATCCCAACTTCGAAAACGCCGCCTCGACCTGCTCGGCCACCGCCGACGCATCAACATCCCCCGCCACGACTACGTGCATGCGCCCCGGCTGATAGAACTGCTTCCAGTGCGCGACAATCTGCTCGCGGCCGGTCCGTTCGAGCGTCTCCGCCTCGC
This sequence comes from Phycisphaerae bacterium, assembly GCA_046704145.1. Lineage (GTDB taxonomy): Bacteria > Planctomycetota > Phycisphaerae > UBA1845 > PWPN01 > JACQVT01. The sequence goes on along the minus strand of JBJKSL010000337.1, from coordinate 975 downwards.
CCAGCGGATGCCGGCCCAGCGGCTGACCGTAAGCCTGCGCGTACAGCAGCTTCTTGGCGAGCTCGCCGGGATCGTCGCGGAGAGCATTGAGCGACTGCTGAGCCAACTCCACCGCCACCTCGCAGGCATCATCGGGAAAGCTCGGCGTGCACACCATCTCCGCATGCAGTTCGATGACGCGACTGAGGAACTCCGGCAGACACAGGCTGGAAAAGCCCACCGTCTCGCGTCCGGTGAAAGAAGCGTGCGTGGCCCCGATCTCGTCGAAGGCGTCGTTCAGCGCGCGCCCGTCGCGCTGAGCCGTCCCTTTGCTGATGGTCTCTTCCGTCAGATGAGCGACGCCAAGATAGTGATCGTCCTCGAAGGCGTAGCCGGCGAACAACCGGATCTCCAGCGCCACCACCGGCCGCCCGGGCAACCGGACAACGACCAGTTCAGCCCCACAGGGCAACCGTAGTTGCGTAACACCATTCGCCAGTGCACTCGCCGTGTTGATAAGCGATCTCCTTAGGCTCTTCTCGCTCTGACCATCAGACCCCGACCTGAACGTCAAACCCACAGACTCAACATCGCCCCTCAACGCCCCACGTATCCAAACCCCCCAAAACGCCCGCGGATTCAAATCCGTGGATCCTATCTCTATTTATAGACCACCCCCGCCCGGTGCAGCGGCCATGTTCTCAATATGCCTGAAGGCTCTTTGTCAATTTCAAAAACCCCCCAAAAGCCCCACGGGTCCCAATCCGTGGGTTCTGCGCCACGATTCCCGACAAAACGTGCTGCAAAACGAACCCACCTCTTTGCACGTGCCGGGCCCCCCGGTTCCCCTCTGGCTGATAGCTGACCGCGGATAGCCGACAGCTCTTCACAGCTTTTTTTCCAAACGAACCCACCGACCGTGTCTCTATTCTTCTCCGGCTGATAGCTGATAGCTATTCTTCCACCGCCTCCCCCAGCATTGGCCGCAGCTCTGAC
>JBJKSL010000336.1:0-2721 GCA_046704145.1 Phycisphaerae bacterium | reverse complement strand
GATCAGTGCGGGTGGCGAGCTGACGCTGGAGGTCGAGGGCATGAAGTTTGCGGCGGCGAATCGGCTCAAGAAGGCGATTGCCGAACTCGAAGGTGTCGAGCATGTGAACTTCTCGCTGACCAAGGGCATTGCCAAGTTCCGTATCAACGCCAAGATGGGAGCGCAGGACCTGGCGGAGAAGCTGTCCGAGGGCGAGTTCGAAAAGCTGATGGAAATCAACGATCTGAAGCTCAATCGCATACAGGCGAAGAGCAAGTAGACAGAAGACAGGAGACGGGAGCCAGAAGGCAGTGATTCTGTCTCCTGTATTCTGACTCCTGTCTCCTTCTGAAGGAGTTTTTCATGGAGATTCTTCCGGCGATCGACCTGCGGGAGGGCAAATGCGTACGTTTGCTGCAGGGAGACTACAACCAGCAGATTGATTACTCGAATGAACCGGTTGCGGTCGCTCAGCAGTTTGAGCAGGCCGGGGCGCGCTGGCTGCACCTGGTGGATCTCGACGGTGCCCGTGAGGGGCAGTTGCGCAATCTGCCGGTGATCGAGGCGATTCTCAAGCAGACCAAGCTGAACCTGGAGGTTGGCGGCGGTCTGCGCGATACGGCCACCATTGAGAGCCTGCTGGGTGCCGGCGTCGGGCGTTGCGTGATCGGCACGCAGGCGCTGGAGGACTGGCCCTGGTTTGAGAAGCTCGTACATACGCCTAGCCTTAAGGAAAAGATTGCTTTGGGTCTGGATGCACGCCGGGGTAAGCTGGCTGTGCGCGGCTGGACCGAGGAGCGCAAGGAGACGGCTATTCAAATCGCCGAGCGCGTGGCCGACTGGCCTTTGGGGGCGATCATCTACACGGACATTGGTCGCGACGGCATGCTGCTGGGGCCGAACATGGAGGCGGTCAAGGCCTTGGCGGAGTACTCGACGGTGCCGGTGATCGCTTCGGGCGGCGTGACGGACATCGAGGATGTCAAACGTTTGTCCAAGCTGCCGTTGCTGGGCGTGATCATTGGTCGAGCCATCTACGAGAAGCAGTTGGACTTGGCCGAGGCGGTGGAGATTGCGGCCGGCGGGGTAGTCTAATACGCGTTCGCTGTGCGCCGCGGCGTGCGCACACACTCTTGATGAAGGTGCATGGGTCGCCGCGGAGAGGCTCGAGTTCAGGTGGAACGAGTATAAGTCGTCAGCAGCAAGGAGGCGGCGGGAATGGCAGTTTTTCCGCGGTTTTGCAGTGTTTTCGTTGTATGTGCATTGCTGGTGATTGGGGTTGGGTGTACTGCCACGCCTCGGAGTTCGGCCGGCCTGAAGATCTACATCATGACCGACCTGGAGGGGGCCAGCGGGGTCTATCAATTCGCCCAGACACGCGAGCCTGGACCGTTGCGGGACAAGGCCAGAGAGTACCTCATGGGTGACGTGGCAGCGGTGGTCCGCGGCATGCGCGATGCGGGTGCGACGGACATTCTGATCATCGACGGCCACGGATCGGGATCGTACGTGCCGCATCTGGCTGAGTCGGGTGCGGTGTGGCTGGTCGGTCATCCGTGGAAGTCGGCGCTGCCGGAGTTTGACGCCAGTTTTGCCGGCATTGCGATGATCGGTTGCCACGCCATGAACCGCACCGCGGACGGCGTGCTGTGCCATACGCAGTCATCGAAGAGCGAGAACCGCTACTGGTACAACGGGGTGGAGTCCGGCGAGTTGGAACAGTGGGCGGCGATCGCCAGCTACTACAACGTGCCGCCGATCATGGTCAGCGGTGACGAGGCGGCCTGTCGTGAGGCCGCGCACTTCTTCGGGCCGCAGGTCGTGACAGTGGCAGTGAAGAAGGGCATCTCGCGCGAGTCAGCCATCATGTATCCGTTCGCCGAGACGCGTCGAGCCTTGTACGAGGGCGGCCGGCGGGCGATTGCTGCCATTCCCAAGTGCAAGCCGTACCACATTTCGCTGCCGATCCAGGCCAAGAAGGAATGGCAGGTTCTCGCGCCGGGCAAGGAGCCGCAGCACAGGGTCAAAGAAGGCGTCATCACCGATTTGACGCAACTGCTGGCGTTCTAGGCCGCGTGTTAAGTTTATCAGTGGTAAAAGCCTTCACCCGGCGCCGAGCAGTCGAACTGCCTGGGGCAGTGCCGCGTTAATGCCGGTGCAACGAGTCTGTTATCCCCACGGACGAGCAGCTCTTTGACATCTGATCGCGAACGCAGCGGCGTGCCGGCCCTGCGTGAGTACGTTCGTGTCCTGCAAAACGAACCCAAGCTCCCCGTCTGGCTGACAGCAGATGGCTGATAGCTGATAGCTGAAAGCTCTTTCTGCAAAGCGAACCCACCGCGGGTCTGCCTCCCGTCTCCTGGCCCCTGTCTGCTGTCTCCTTGTCCGGCTCACAGCTCAAAGCTCCCAGCTCACAGCTTTACAGTTGTGGCCCCAGTCGGTTTTGCTAGGATTTACCCATGGAGAGCGACCTTGAGGACTACCCGGTGACAGGCACGACAACCGAACCAATCGAAGCCAAGAACCTCCCGCAGTCCCGCATCTCCGCCGAGCAGTGGCGGAGCGGGTTGGCGGCATGGCTGGGCTGGACGTTTGACGGCCTGGACATGCACCTGTACACGCTGGTGGCTCTGCCCTTCGTGGCTGAGCTGCTGCACACCACCGCCACGGACGGCGCCGTCGGCAGATACAGCTCGTGGATACAGGCCGCGTTCATGTTCGGCTGGGCCTTCGGCGGGGGAC
>JBJKSL010000335.1:0-3378 GCA_046704145.1 Phycisphaerae bacterium | reverse complement strand
TTTCCATCGAAGGCTTCGACGGCTTCGTTACCTCCACCGCCGCTCCGATTGCTTCCGGCTGGAGCGACCCAGTTGCCGGGCGGGGCTTGCACCCGCTGGAACTAAACACCCTTTACTCACGGCGCGCCTTTGACACGTAAAGACTCCAAGCCAAGGCAAGCTTTGTCTGGCTGACAGCCGACAGCTGATAGCTGAAAGCGTTCTGACAAAGCGAAGCCAAACCGCCCCTGCCCGCGCCCCGCATCCCGAACCCCGCGACCGGCACCAAAGCTCACAGTTTCTGCGAAGCGAAGCCACCGATGTTCTCCCTCCTCCTGTCTCCTGTCTCCTGTCTCCTGTCTCCTGACTTTTTCTCTGGCTCAAAGCTCATAGCTCATAGCTCACAGCTTTTGACAAACCGAACCCAAACTCGCCGGGCATACCCCTGGCAACATTGCCCGCATGCTTAAATCCAACATTCTCCGCCGCCGCCACCGAACGTGCACTTTTGCGTGGGCGCAAGATTGCCCAGCTTAACACTCCGGTTCGCTTGAATCTCCTCTGTTCAGTGGTATCCTGAACACTCCGCGTGGCGGGTGGAAATCGACTGACATGGGCGAGCATCGTCTTCTCTCGCTTGTCCGTGCAATCTGCATCAATCAGACGAGGAGTGACCATGGCAAGACGACGGCGCATGCATCGGGATACGCGGAGATTTTTGATCGGCTTGGGCGCGGTCGCTGCGTGCGTGTGCCTGACGTTTTGGGGTGGACGCAAGCTGTTCAAGTCCAGCGGCACCGAACTGGCCGGGACCACCGACCAGCCGGCGAAGATGCTGGCCGAGCCAGGCTTGCGACCGATCGTGCCGGCGACCGGCGACGCAGCCAAGCCCGCTGGGGCAGAACCGGCTGCGGCGGAATCGGCGAAGGCCGCTCCCGCCCCAGCCGCCGAGACCGCCGATAACAGCAAGCTGCCCGCCCTGAAGCCGGTCAAACCCGCGGCCTCTGACGGTACGCCCGTGCCGCCCACCACTCAGCCGACTGCATTTGCCAAGCTCCCGCCCGACGAGGCCGCCAAGGAAATGGCCGCAGGCTTCTCTGCTCGTGACAAGCACGATCTGGTCGCTGCCCGCACGCATCTGAACAAGGCCCTGCACGGCGGTTTGCCCGCCGCGGACGTCAGGAAAGTCCGCGAGGCCCTGGCCGACCTGGCCGAGCAGACCATCTTCTCCGAGCGGAAGGTGCTCAGTGGCGATCCGCTGGTGGAACGCTACACGGTCAAGATCGGCGACAGCCTGGCCAAGATTGCCAGGCGAAACCAGATATCGGAGGACTTCCTGGCCGGCCTCAACAAGATCACCAACAAGAACATCGTGCGGCTGGGCCAGAGCCTCAAGGTTGTCCGGGGCCCGTTCAATACCGCCGTCGTCAAGCACGATCACGAGTTGCACGTGTACTTGCAGGATGTGTACGTTCGCTCCTTCAAAGTCGCCCTCGGGGCGGACGGCAGCACCCCTACCGGCGCCTGGAAGGTAGTGAACCACCTGGAGAACCCCGGCTGGACCGACCCGCAGGGTCGCCGTTGGCATCCCAACGACCCCAAGAACCCCATCGGCGAGTTCTGGATCGGCCTGGAAGGCATCGATGGCGATGCAGTGGGCCGCTCGGGCTTCGGCATCCACGGCACGATCGAGCCCGAGACTATCGGCCAGGACGTGAGCCTCGGCTGCATTCGCCTGGGTGCGGACGACATCGCTTTCCTGTACAAGCTGCTGATGCCGGGCGATTCGGTCGTGACAGTGCAGGAGTAGAAGAAATGCAGAATGCTGAATGCAGAATGTAGAATGAAAACATGGCGGAAAACGCCGCGTCTATTGAAGTAGTCTGGCTTACGGGACCCGTTTCTGAATTCGTACATTCCACATTCAACATTCTCTTCAGGGAGCTAGTTTTGCCCGACGACAAAGACACCACCGTTGACGCACTTCGCCGTGAGATGGCCGCGTTCATCCACGAGCGCGACTGGGAGCAGTTCCACGACCCCAAGAATCTCTCCATGGCCATCGCCACCGAGGCCGCCGAGTTGATGGAGCACTTCCGCTGGGCCAAGAACGACGAGTCGCACGACATCGCCCGCGACCCCGCCACCAAGACTGCCGTGGCCGAGGAACTGGCCGACATCCTGGCCTTCGCCCTCAGCTTCGCCAACGCCGCCGACATCGACATCACCACCACCCTGCGAGCCAAGATGACCAAGAACGCCCGCAAGTATCCGGCCGACGAGTTCAAAGGGCGATACTAAGCGAAGAAGCGTTTTCTACTGCCGAGGACGCTGAGCTGCAACGGGAATAATTGGCGGTCGGTGGCAAGAGGCGGGTTGTTCGATCTGCCCTGAAAGCTGGCACTCGAAGGCTGACAGCTCATAGCTTATCTTCACGATTGCCACGTTAGGTTCGTAGAGATATGATATTCATATGGTTGCATTCAAAGGCCATTACGATGGGCGTGTGATCATCCCTTCTGGCCCTGTTACCCTCCCCTGCGGTCGAGAATTGCTGTTTCAGGTCGAGGCGGAAGAGCCGCGGCTCGGAGATGCCAGCGAGTTGCTGAAACTGGCGGGCACGATCGACGCACAGACCGCCGCGGAAATGGAGGCGGCCATCCAGGAGTGCGAGCGAATCGACGATGAATGGTAGATACCTGCTCGACACATCCGTGGTCGTAGCTTCACTTCGAGACGACCCGTCCGTTCGCGATCGCCTGGTTCCCGGGCGGGGCGTATGTATATCGATTACGGTACTTGGCGAACTACTCTTCGGGGCGCGCCGATCTTCCAAACCTGAGGACAGCCGCCAACGCGTGGCGGAGTTCGTGTCCCGCTGCCCGGTCCTCACCCACACTGAACAAACCGCAGAGCGATACGCCATGATAAGAGCTGAGTTGTGGGCCAAGGGCAAACCGATTCCTGAGAACGACATTTGGATCGCTGCGGCAGCCATGCAGTACTCGCTGACCCTCGCGGCACGGGACGAGCACTTCGCCTGCATCGAGGGCCTCGACTTCGAGCGTTGGTAAGCAGTCTTGCCCCCTACCCGGGACGTACATGTCCTTTGGATACTCGGCGCCCAGACAAGCAGGGCACGGTCAGAGCGAAGTGCCGACCTGCCGTGTCCTCTCGTCGGATTCACTATCGGCTCTCAAGCCAATCAAGGCTTCCGACGTTCCATCCTTCCACCTCGGTTCTGTACTGCTCAACACCTTCCTTCACGAGGTGGAGCTGTTCAGCAGAGGCGACCAATGGGCAATCAAGTTAGTCCACGTCGTCATATCCGACCGGAATTAGATCAGGACCGGTCCATTCAACGAGCCTTTCAAGTGCGAGAAACGTCCGACCAATGGT
>JBJKSL010000334.1:0-4103 GCA_046704145.1 Phycisphaerae bacterium | reverse complement strand
CGTCCATGCCACAATCCTGACTTCGCGTACTCCAAACGCGATGCCAGAATTATGCGCTGTGGATAACCATCGCGCAAGTAAAATGCTACTTTATTTGCGGGCTTCTCGGAGACGCTAAACACGTACGGGGTCACAGACCCCGGCTCTGAAAAAGGGCTTCTCGTTGTCGAACGCACCCGGGGTCACAGACCTCGGCTCTGAAGGAAACGGACTCTGGTTACGAGGTGAAGCACATGTCGGGTATTCAAAACTCATCAGTTCCTGATCGGGCCTCAACGCCCAAGGATTTTCTGGACTACTGCAAGCAGGTCGGGGCCGAGATGGTCGACCTGAAGTTCTGCGACCTGCTGGGCACCTGGCAGCACTGCTCGTATCCGGTGGGGGAGTTCAACGAGAGCACCTTCAAGGACGGGCTGGGCTTCGACGGCTCGAGCATCCGCGGCTGGCAGGAGATCAACGTCTCCGACATGCTGGCCATCCCGCAGGTGGAGACCACGCGGCTGGACCCGTTCTTCAAAGAGCCGACGGTCAGCATCCTGGCGGACGTGTTCGACCCCACCACGCGGACGGAATACTCCAAGGATCCCCGCCGCATCGCCAAGCAGGCGGTCAAGTACCTGCAGGCCACCGGCATCGCGGACACCTGCTACATTGGGCCGGAACTGGAGTTTTTCATCTTCGACGAGGTTCGCTACGAGCAGACGCAGCATCGCGGCATGTACGAGATCGACTCGGTGGAGGGTGCCTGGAATACGGCACGATTTGAAGAGCCTAACCTCGGCTACAAGCCGTCGTTCAAGGGCGGCTACTTCCCGGTCAGCCCCACGGACACCTACCACGACCTTCGCGGCGAGATGGTCTACGAGATGATGAAGATCGGCATCGACGTCGAGGCTCACCATCACGAGGTGGGCACCGCCGGTCAGTCTGAAATCGACATGCGCTTCAAGCCGCTGGTCGAGATGGGCGACCAGATGATGTGGTTCAAGTATATCGCTCGCAACGTGGGCAAGCGGGCGGGCAAGACGGTGACCTTCATGCCCAAGCCGATCTTTCAGGACAACGGCAGCGGCATGCACACGCACATCTCGCTGTGGAAGGACGGTAAACCGCTGTTCGCCGGCGGCGAGTATGCCGGCCTGAGCGAGGTCGGCTTGCATGCCATCGGCGGGCTGCTCAAGCATGCCCATGCCGTACTGGCGTTTGCCGCTCCGACCACCAACAGCTATCGCCGGTTGGTGCCGGGGTACGAGGCACCGGTGAACCTGGCGTATTCGGCGCGCAATCGCTCGGCGGCCATCCGCATACCGATGTACAGCGAGAGTCCCAAGTCCAAGCGGCTGGAATTCCGCTGTCCGGACCCGTCCAGTTGCGGATACCTGACTTTCGCGGCCATCATGATGGCCTGCCTGGACGGCATCAAGAACAAGATCAAGCCCGGCAAGCCCATGGACAAGAACATCTACGAACTGCCGCCGGAGGAGCGCAAGGACATCCACAACACGCCGGGCTCACTGCGTGACGCATTGGAGGCACTAAGGAGCGATCATGCCTTCCTGATGGAAGGCGGCGTATTCACCGAGGACCTCGTCAATTCCTGGATCGACTGGAAAGAGAAGAAAGAGTGCGACGAGATCCGCCTGCGTCCGCATCCGCACGAGTTCCACCTGTACTATGATGCGTGAGAACAGCTTTTAGCTATCAGCTGTCAGCTCTTAGCCGAAAGACGAAGACGGATTGTGCCAGCCGCCCGCGGTGGTCGAGATGACTGGCCGCGGGTGGTTTGGTTTGTGGGCCACGGCGTTTGCCGTTTTTTGTAGCGGTGAAGTGGCCGCATTTTTGAGGTTCGGCCAGTCATCACGCTACACAAGAACTTAAAGCTCCAACGACGAGACGATTGGCCGCGGAAGGTCGCAAAAGACGCAGAAAGGAAGAGGGGACGCGGCTGGTCGTGCTTCAGGCTTCAGGCTTCGGTGGCTTTGGTGGCTTTGGGGTCAGCGTTTGATTTGGGGCGAGAACGGCGGAAGTGCTGGCCAGCACATGAGTTGCGACGACTTTGCGGACGGCGAGTTTGGGTTCGTCCTGACGAAAGCTGTTCGCTTGGCGGGCTGACGGGCGCGGGATGCGGACGTCGGGTCAGAGGCATGTCTCCGGCGCAGGGCAGTTGGGTTCCATTTGTCAGGAAAGCGGTGAGCTGCGACCTTTGATCCGCAGGCCGGTCGCCCTCGCTGTGCTCCGGGCTGGTTCGGGCTTTTTGGATGAGAAAGAACGGTCTGCAATTTGATAACACGAGCGGAGTTCCGGGGTGGAAGAGAATGCTGAATGCTTTCGCAAGGTCTTGAAGAGAAGTGGTTTGCTGCGGATTGTGCGGCCAAGCGTCAGATCCTTGATATCACCTGTTTGAACTTGACCCTCGATGGCACAACTCTAATTCCCACAATGAGAAAGCCCTTCGACGTTCTCGCCGAAGGGCTGATCTCTGCAAAGCATCGGGGCGACTGTCCTTCGTTTGAACCCGTGCTCCAGGCGTTCATCGAGGAGTTCTCCCGGCCATCACTCAAGCTGCCCAGGCCAGAAGAATTTACCCGAGAGTCGGCGTGATCGCTATCGCGGTGCGAGCCGATATTGGCCCGGTCTCGGCGTGCGAACGAACTCCGTGACCCGTCGCTTGACGCGCGTGGCGGGGCCAGCGGAGAGCGCGCTCCCGCTGGCTGGGCCCTTCCTGCTAGTTAGGCTGCACGGGAGGGAGGGCGCACACTTTTGCAGCCAGGCCAGCCAGAGGTGAACGGCCCGCCTAGACATTCCTTTGCAGGTTCCATTTCAAACGTATCTCTTTACATGCTAACCTCGGCGCTGCATAATAAGACAGCCCAGTCGCCCTACAGTCAGCACCCGAGAAGAGGGGCGGAATCAACACCAATCCGTCCAGGGAAGGTGCGTAGCATTTCGATTTGCGGGCGATCACGGCCACTACTTCGTTCTCGCGGCGGGTGCCGGGAAAGAGTCTTGCCATGGACATTGCATGGGTTCGGGCGCAGTTCCCTGATCTGAGTAACCTGGTCCAACTCACGCCAAGTGGACAGAAGGAGGTGTTCTCCGCGATCCACACGACCGAAGGGCCGGTGATGCTCAAGATCTTTCACCCCGGTGCAAGTGCCAGGCGGATTGAACGGGAAGTCCAGGCACCGCTCAAGGTGAAGAGTTCGAAAGTGCCCAAGGTGGCAGAGGTCGGTCGCAGACCCTCGCCGACGGGCGAAATTGTGTGGTTACGTGAGCGGAAGATTGAGGGCCGAAGCTTGAGGCAAGTCCTTTCTACAGGTGGCCCCATGGCTTTCGTTGCAGCAATCAAGATAGGGCTGCATGTGGTCGAGGTGCTAGCCGCGGCCGAGCAGGCTACGATAGTTCACCGTGACATCAAACCCGAGAACATCATCGTCGACCCCTGCGGGAATGGATGGGTTATTGACTTCGGCGTTGCTCGTCACCTTGACATGGAGTCGTTGACGGATACAGCGAACCCGTATGGGCCATGCACCCCTGGGTATTCGCCGGTTGAACAATTCAAGAACCAGAAGCGGGACATTGATGCTCGCGCGGACCTGTTTGCGACAGGTGTCACGTTCTATGAAATGGTTCACGGGGAGAATCCATTCACCAAGGATACAAAATCCACGTCCGAACGTTTGGCCCGTGTCACGTCAATGAAGCTGCCGCGAATTTGCGTTTCGGGTGTTCCAACCCAGTTCATTGATCTGGTCGAAGCGATGACCAGAACGAAGGCGGCACATCGCTTGCCGACTGCGGGCGAAGCGCTGGATTGGATTCAGGAAATTGCGGCGGATTGCCACGTAGTCTAGCGGACGAGGAGGACCACGATGGACCTTTATCTTCAATTCGGCCACAACATGCAGAAGACGTGCGTGGAACTCGTGAAGAAGTGGGGCGGCGGCACGGTAATCCTGAGTCCGCGCGACTGTAAGCCACCCGCGGAAGAATCCGAGGGCCCCGGCGCACTCGAAAAGCGTGCGAACACAATCCGTGCAGCCGGCGGGAATGTGCTGCTCGATCCTCAATTCTACCTTCCAGATTCAGACCACAAGACG
>JBJKSL010000333.1:0-2728 GCA_046704145.1 Phycisphaerae bacterium | reverse complement strand
ACCCAGATCGTCCGCAAACAAGATGACGAAGTTCGGCCGCCGCTCCGCTGCGATGGCTTTCGCGCCGGCGATCATCACCCAGGCCGCCGCCAACACAAGCAGAGCTTTGCCCGTGGCCCGCCCTGATCCTGCACCCGCCCTCAATCTACGCTTGCTTTGCATGGTACTCCTCCGATACTCCCCCAAGTCGTTGCACGGCATGATACTCCATACAACGCACATGCCCCAGTCTTGACTGCCGGTGTTCGTCCGCAGCTTTGCGTTGACGGGGGCTGTTCAAGCCGCTCATGCCGCAGGTACAATGCCGCGTCCGTAGCTCTCAGCAGTCCGCGGCCGGTGACCCTCGGCGCGCAGACGCTCCGTGACTGGATGCCATCCGTGCCTGACTTCGTCGAAGAATCCGCCGCGACCGAAGCCCCGCTCGCCGATTCCCACGCCCCGGCAGTCAGCAACGCGCTGCTCACCGGCAGCGTCGGTTCCGCCCTAATGTGGCTGGCCCTGCCCGTGCTTGGCGAGCAGTTCCTGCAGCTATTGGTCGGCCTCGTAGACACCTACCTCGCCGGCACGGTGAGCAACAACGCCACCACCGCAATCGGCCTGGCCACCACCGTGGTGTGGTTGGCCAACCTGTTGTTCAGCTTCGTCGGCGTAGGTGCCACCGCCCTGGTCTCGCGTCACGCCGGCATGGGCGACAGCCGTCGAGCCAATCACTTCAGCAATCAGGCCATCTCTCTCGCCCTGATGATGGGCTTGTTCGAATGCGTGCTCATCTACGCCCTTGCTCCCGTGCTGCCGCGATTCCTCAGCTGGGGCCCGGAGCCCACCGCCCTCGCGACACAATACCTTCGCATCGACTGCTGGGGCTATCTCATCTACAGCCTGACCCTCATCGGCGCCGCCTGCCTGCGCGGCGTAGGCGACATGCGCACGCCGCTTTATATCGTCGGCGTCGTGAACGCCTGCAATATTCTCACCTCGGCGGCGCTCCGCTTCGGCTTCGGCCCCATTCACCCCATGGGCGTGCCCGGCATCGCACTGGGCACACTGGTGTCCCGCGTCCTCGGCGGTAGCATCACTCTGGTGCTGCTGCTTCGCGGGCGCAGCGGCTTACAAATGCTCGCCCGAGATCTGCACTATCATTGGGATTCCGTGGCCCGTCTGCTTCGCGTGGGCGTGCCCGCAGGCATCGACGGCACGTTACGGTGGGGCGGACAGTTCATCTTCCTCAAGATCATCAGCAGCCTCGGCACCGGCGAGCAACAATCTGCCATCATCGCCGCCCACGTCGTGGGTATACGAGTCGAAGCACTTTCCTACCTGCCGGCGTTCGCCTGGGCGATTGCCGCCGCAACACTCGTCGGCCAAAACCTCGGAGCGGCCAATCCGCGAAGAGCTGCGCGCAGCGGACATCTGGCCGCCGCTCAAGGAGCGGGCCTCTGCTTCCTTATGGGAGCGATCTTCTTCATCTTCGCGCCGCAGATCTATTGGCTGTTCAACTCGCACGAGTACGTCCGCGTGGCCGTCATAGGTGTGCCCGCCCTGCGCTGTCTGGCCTTCTTCGAGGTACCGCAGGCCCTTTCTATAATCTACAGCAATGCCCTGCGCGGCGCCGGCGACACCCGCTGGCCCATGCTCTTCACCATCATCGGCATGCTGATCGTGCGTCTGCCCCTGGCCTACGTCGGCGGGATCGTGCTGCACGGTGGCCTGATCGGAGCCTGGTGCGGCATGTTCGCCGACATGCTCTGCCGCGGCATCCTAAACACCATCCGCTTCACCCGCGGCCGCTGGCAACACGTCCAGGTGTGATGCCGAAACGTGTGCTTATACCAAGCGCACTTATAACTTGTGCCCGTCGCGGCGGCCCAAGCACTGTCAAGGAAAGACTTACGCGCAGTCCGCCGCGCACACATTTACGTAAATGCGTATTATCCGCGATTGCCCACTAGCGCCAGCAGGTCGGTGATATGCTCTATGACCGCGTCGGGCTGTAGATCGCCCGGCTGTGGATCGAATCGTTCTGGCGGCTCGTATTGAATGGTCCGCACCATCTGCATGCCGAGTTTCTTGGCCCCCTGCACGTCGGCAAGCCAGTTGTCGCCCACGTACAAGGCCTGCTCCGGAGGAATCCCCAGTGCATCCAGGCACGCGGTAAACGGCAGCGGATGCGGCTTGACTCGCCCGACGTCGGCCGAAATCACCACGCTCTTGAAGTATCTGGCCAGGCTCAACCTCCGCAGGCTTGCCCGAATCGCGTCAGCATCGGGATAGTTTGAAACCAGCCCCAACGCGTACGAATCTCGCAGCCGGTCCAGCAGATCGTAGATGCCGGCGGGCGCCTCAATCGTATTGACCACCGCGTCAAACCGCGCTCGCACGAGTTGTGCAATCTCAACCGACTGCGGCCGACGCCCGTAGAGCTCCTGGACCAGATTGGTGCTCATCTCCGTCAGCTCGCGCTCACGAAAGCCGTTGCTGTAGGAGGCCACCAGATCCGCATCACGAACAACCTTGAGCTGCGCCCGATCGACCGAGCCGTAGAGCATCTCCAGTCGTTCGGCCAGCGCTGCATCACACGCTTCCACCTGCGGCCGAGCGAATTGAATCAGTGTGTTTCCGTAATCAAAAAGGATGGCCCTAATGCGGGCAACATCAATCGGCATGAACTTCTCGCCCTCAACCTTCAAAAAAATGCGGCTACGTACTACTTCTTTCCCTTGGCCCGCTG
>JBJKSL010000332.1:0-3287 GCA_046704145.1 Phycisphaerae bacterium | reverse complement strand
GGCTGAATGGCTGCTCACCGGCTCGCACGACTTCGCCGCCCTTACCCAACAGCAAAAGCTGCTGGTGCAGCTCACGGCTCCGCCCGGCGAGTCCATCAGCGAAGCACCGCCGACCGCCACCATCGAGAGCCCCGCCGGCATCAGCCTCGCAGCATCACTGGTTTCCCCCGCACCACGCACGGACCCGCGCATCCAGGGCATGAGCTTCTTCTACACCGTCGCAAAAACCTCGAGTCTGCTTCCCGGCATGAACGTCTCTGCGTACCTGCCCACCGGCGGAGAGCAACAGGGAGTAATCATCCCGGCATCCGCCATGCTCTGGTGGCAAGGTCGGCCGTGGGTCTTCGTCCTGAAGAGCCCGGGCCGCTTCACGCGGCGATGGATCCAGACGTACACGCCGCTGCCAACCGGCTGGTTTGTGCCTCAGGGCTTTGCGCCCGGCGAACGCGTGGCGATTAAAGGGGCACAACTGCTGCTATCCAAAGAGTTCCAGTCCGAGATCCAGGGCGGTGGGGATTAGGATTGAGGGGCCAACTGCCTCAACGCATGGATTGAGGCCGAATTGAGAGAGACGATGGCTTCGGCTCGGTCGAGCATTCTCGCAGCGATCCTCCGCTTCTCTCTCCGGCGACGCGGAGTGGTCCTGGCCTTGGCCGTAGTGGCCCTGGTCTACGGTGTCTATATCTTGACCCAGGCTAAATACGACGTCTTCCCGGAATTCGCCCCTCCGCAGGTCACCATCCGCCTGGAGGCTCCCGGCCTTTCGCCCGACCAGGTCGAAAGCCTGGTCACATTGCCCGTCGAACGTGCCCTGGCCGGCGTGCAGCAGGTCAAATCCATCCGCTCCCACTCCCTCGAAGGCGTTTCAGCAATTACTGTCATCTTCCAATCCGCGACGAACATCTACCAGGCTCGCCAGGTCGTCAGCCAACGCCTGGCCTCACTGCCACAGCCGCTGCCGGCCGGCGTCATCCCCTTCGTTTCCCCCCTGACCTCCTCGACCGGTACCGTGCTGCAGGCCGGCCTTACCTCGCAGACACGTAGCCTGATGGACCTGCGTACCATGGCAAACTGGGTCATCGAACCGCGTCTGCTGGCCGTCCCCGGCGTCGCCCAGGTGCAGGTCTACGGCGGCCAACTGCAGCAACTGCAGGTGCAACTGCTGCCAGAGCAACTTATTCGGCACGACCTCTCAGTCTCTGACATCATCACCCTGACGAGCAAAGCTACCGGCGTGGTCGGAGCCGGCTTCGTCGAAAACGACAATCAACGCCTGCCTCTGCGTATGCAGGCACAGTCCCTCACACCCGAAGAGCTTTCCAAGACGGTCGTCGCTCATCACAAGGGGGCAAGCGTTCTGCTCGGCGACGTGGCTCGCGTAGCAATCGGACCTGCCCCGCCTCTCGGAGCGGGTTCCATCAACGGCCGGCCAGGAGTCGTGCTGCTGGTAACCGCTCAGTACAACGCCAACACGCTGGATGTTACACAGCGGCTGGATCGGGCCATCGCCGAGCTTCGCCCCGTGCTCGAGAAAGAGAATATCGAGTTCCACACCGACCTCATCCGCCCGGCAAACTACATCCAAGCCGCCCTGCGCAACGTACACAACGCGATCGAGATCGGCGGGGCTCTCGTGGTGCTCGTGCTGCTTGTGTTTCTGTTCAACCTCCGCACTGCAGCGATTTCGCTAATCGCTATACCCCTCTCGCTTCTGGGAGCCGTCATCTTACTGCAGCGCGTGGGATTCAGCCTCAACGTCATGGTCCTGGGCGGGCTGGCCGTGGCTATCGGCGAGGTGGTCGATGATGCCATCGTCGACGTCGAGAACGTGCTGCGACGGCTGCGCGAAAATGCGCACACCCAGCATCCCAAACCCGCACGCACGGTTATCTTCCGCGCCGCTCTGGAAGTAAGAGGCGCGGTCGTCTACGCCACCTTCGCGGTGGTACTGATCTTCCTGCCCGTCCTGGGACTCTCCGGCGTGGCAGGCCACCTCTTTTCACCCCTGGGCATTGCCTACATCCTTGCCGTGCTGTGCTCGCTGTCCGTCGCCCTCACCGTAACGCCCGCGCTGTGTTCTTTTCTGCTCGGCAGTCACAAGCTATCAGAGAAAGAGCCGCCGGTCGTACGCGGACTGAAGGCCGTCTATCGAAGCATACTCCCCCACCTGGACCGCTACCCACGTCTGGTGATGATCGTTGTCGCAATCATCATCCTCGCCGGGATCATCGGCGCAACACAACTGACGACTCAATTCCTTCCCGCCATGCGCGAAGGGAACTTCATCGTCCACGTAACCGCGATTCCAGGCACCTCGCTGGCAGAGTCATTGCGTCTTAGCGACCTTGTCTGTCAGGAACTGCTCAAAATGCCGAACGTTCAGTACGTGTCGCAGAAGACCGGCCGGGCCGAACGCGGATCCTCCATCCGTGGAGTCGATTCCACCGAGATCGACGCCGCCCTGAGGATGACCGACGGCAGCGTGGCCCAGTTCTCACCCGAAGCCGTCCGCAAAATCCTCGCCCAGTTCCCCGGCATCGCCAACGAGGTCAACACGTTCCTTAAGGAACGCATCGGCGAAACCGTCTCCGGCTTCACCTCTTCAGTGGTGGTGGACATCTTTGGACCAGATCTGCAACTGCTCGACCGCAAGGCCAGACAGGTGGCCGGCCTCCTGAAACGCGTGCCCGGGGCCGTAGACGTGGCCGTTAAAGCCGTGCCCACCGGGCCACAGATGGTGATCGAACTCCGCAAGGACAAGCTGATCCGCTGGGGCTTCGAGCCGACCGCCGTGCTGGACGCCGTCCGCGCCGCCTATCAGGGAACCAAGGTCGGCCAGATCTACGAAGCGAACCGCGCGTTCGATGTTACCGTCATCCTGCCTCCTGAAGATCGCCGCAACGTGACCACCATCCGCACGTTACCTCTGCGCAATAGTAATGGTACTTATTTGCAGCTCCAGGACTTGGCAGACATCTACGAAACCACCGGCCGGAACGCCATCCTTCATCTCGACGGCCGACGGACGCAGACCGTCACCTGCAACGTTGTCGGCCGTTCCGCCGAGTCTTTCGTCGCACAGGCCAGACAACTCATCCACTCACGGGTCACGTTGCCGCAGGGCACTTATCTCGAATTGGCGGGCACTGCCGAGGCAGCGGCCACCGCTCGCGAGCAACTGCTGTTCCGCGCCGTGCTCGCCGCATTCGGGATCGTGCTGCTGCTGTCCGTGGCGTTGGGCAACCTCAGAAACATGCTCTTGGTACTGCTGAATCTGCCCTTCGCAC
>JBJKSL010000331.1:0-3579 GCA_046704145.1 Phycisphaerae bacterium | reverse complement strand
CGATCAAGCCGTTGGCGTTGAACCTGGTGTATCGCGTGTATCGCGAGGTGGCGGGGCCGGCGGGTGTGCCAATCATCGGCATGGGCGGGGTGCAGAACTGGCGCGATGCGGTTGAGTTCATGCTGGTGGGAGCGACGGCGGTGGGCATCGGTACGGCGATGTTCCGCGATCCGACGACGCCGCTGCACGTGCTGGCGGGGATCGAGGAGTACCTCAAGCGACACTCGATTGAACAGGTGGCGGATCTGGTTGGGAAACTGCGGCCGAAGCGAGATGATCCGCCGGCGGGGTGAAGGCTGGCGCGGGCTATGCTCGCAACTGAAATGACGCGGAGACACAGCGACGCGGTGACGCGGCGAGAAGAGCTCTAATTGAGTACGCTGGGGTTGGGGGCTTCGTCGTGCAGGGCGCGGTTGACCTGTATTGATTTGGCCAGGACCTGCAGTTCGGTCAGGAGGACGTCGGCGCGTTGAAGTATGTCGGGTTCGCTGAGGATCAGCTGCTTGATCTCGACGCCTTCAGCGGGCAGCAGACCCGAGGCGAGCAGGTCGACGAGTTGCTCTAGCGAGATGGAGTTGCCGCAGGCTTTGCGGAGTTTTTGGGCGGCTTCCAGCCCGTCGAACGCGGGGGAATCCAGCATTTGTCGGCAGAGTTGCGCGGCGGCGAAATGGCCGTCCTTGTGCAGGCTCGAGGCGGCGAGAGGGGCTGGTTCGAGCCAGGCCCGGCGATAGTCGCCGGAGCGATCTTCATCGAGCACGCGTGCTCGGCAGATACCCACCAGGTTGATGAAGAAGCGTCCATCTTCAGTTTGATAGCAGTCGCGGATCAGCCCCAGACACACCACGGGATGAATGCGGGCCAACAGCGTGTGATAGTAAGGTTCGTAGCCGGGCAGGAGGAATGCCATGGCCATAAGAGCGTTGTCGTCCATCGCGTCGCGGACGAGATGGCGATAGCGGCGCTCGTGAATATGGAGCGGCAGAGTAGCCCCTGGCAGAAGAATCGCATTGGGCAGGGGGAACAGTCCGACGGCGTCGCTCAGGGAAGGAATGATGTTTCCGTCCATACACTTGATTATACCCGTCGCTTGGCGGCACTTCTCACGCATGACCGGCAAGATGCCGGGTACGTGTTAGCGTCTCTGAAAGAAAGGCGTCGTCAGGCACCTTTTTGTTCAGGTTTTAACGAATGCACGCGGCTCTGAAACCAACGTCCAGGTCCACCCGGAGTTCCCGGCTCGACACATGACCCCTCTGGGAACTGCAGCCTTGGATTGCAGCCCCGTTTAACGGGGCTTTCCCGCCGCAGGCGGGTTATCAGGCCAGCCCTTGTAGGGCTGGTCGGAAACAAGGTCGCCATCCGCAATCCTCAATCCCCTCCCCTCTCCCGGCTTCGCCGGGAGTGGGGAGGGGATTGAGGATTGCGCAGCAGATGCTCACCAGCCCTAAAGTGCTGGCCTATTAGCCCGCCTGCGGCGGGAAACGCCGCTGAAGCGGCGTACGTGTCTTAACGCCTAACACGTTCGATGGCGGTCCCGCACAAGAAAAGACACTGCTTCGTGTGCGGAGCAAGGCTGTCCGGGATCAGGACGCTTGATTGGGACGGGTGAGCACTTCCATCAGCAGGCGAATGGTGCCCTGCACGAACTCCAGGTTGGTATGGCTGGGGATCTTCAGGGGGCGGACCATGGCGAAGCCGACGGCAGCGTGGATGATCTGCCAGGATAGCCACTCGGGCGGGACGTCCTGGCGGATGACGCCGGCTTGCTGAGCCTGCTTCATGATCTCGGCGAGGGCGCGGACGTAGCGCTCGTAGTGGTCGCGGATGGCCTCCTGGATGGCGGGCTCGTTGATCTCGGTAGAGGCGTGGAAAAGCAGCTGATAGACGCTGGCCGTCCACGGATCGGAGGTGGCCGGGTTGGCGTACATCATGCTGCGCAGCTTGTCGAGTGGGCTGCTGGCGTTGGCGGTGGCCTGCTCCCAATTCTTGAAGACGCGTTCGCCGACCTCGTCGATGAGGGCGATGAACAGGTCGTGCTTGTTCTTAAAGTGGCGGTAGATGATGGGCTCGCTGACGCCGGCCTCGGCGGCGATCATGGCGGTGGTGGTGCCGCGGTAACCGTGGAGGGCGAAGCAACGCGCAGCAGAGTGGAGCAGTTGCTGCTTGCGGTCTTCAGCTCTCATCCGTGCCATAGCGAGCCTGCCAAAGTGGATCGTGGTTGAGGGCCGGCCTGAATGCCGGTGGACCTGTGGCTATCATTGTAGCTGTTAGTGGCGGCGGCACAAAACTTGGGCGGAAGGCGGAAAGATGGGAACGAAATCGCGGGAAGTGATTCCCGCAAGAGTGGGTGCGGGAAAGGATTCCCGCACCAGCGAACCAACCGCACTAGCGAACCAATGGGATTCCTGCACCAGCGAAAGGATGGGAGCGAAATCGCGGGAAGTGATTCCCGCAAGAGAGTGGGTGCGGGAAAGGATTCCCGCACCAGCGAACCAACGGGATTCCTGCACCAGCGAACCAATGGGATTCCTGCACCAGCGAGAAGGCACTCCGGGTGCGGGTTCCCGCGGTTGTTGGCATTGAGAGAAACGGCATCCTGGTGATAATGGGCGTCATGGCACATATTGGAATTCTGCAGCATTTCTGGTGTGAAAAAGCGGATGCGTTGGAAACCGCCCTGCTCGACTGCGGGCATCGCACGACGGTGGTGAACCTGTGGGACGGTGAGCCGGTGCCGGCGGCGGACGATTTTGAAGGGTGGCTGGTCATGGGCGGGCCGATGAACGTCGACGAGGTGGAGCGGTACCCGCACCTCGGTCACGAGCGGGCCTTGTTGCGCGAGCTGATCGCGGCTGATCGGCCGGTGATTGGCGTGTGCCTGGGGGCGCAGCTGCTGGCGCGAGCGGCGGGTGCACGAGTGTACGCGAAGCGGCCGAAGGAGATCGGGCTATTCGACATCGAGCTTACGCCGGCGGCGGCGAGCGATCCGCTGTTCTCGTTGCTGGGCAATCCGCAGGAGGTGTTTCAATGGCACGGGGACACGTTCGATCTGCCGGCCGGGGCGGTGCGGTTGGCGGGTTCATCGCGGTATGAGAATCAGGCGTTTCGCATGGGGCGGCGAGTTTACGCACTGCAGTTTCACCTCGAATTCACGATGGACACTATCTGCACCGTCGAGCGGGAGTGTGCGGCGGAATTGGCGCAGTTACCGCCGGAGGACAGTTTCGCGCAGTACAAGTTGCGTCTGCCCGCAGCGTTGGCCGCTCAGCAGATGCTGTTGCGCGGGATGATCGAGCGTTGGGCGACGACGTTCGACTGACGTAAGTGCGTCGTTGCGTATGCGAATAGTCGTGGGAGAGCGGCCGTTCTGGGTTTACTTGCGGGCTCGGCATTCATAGAGTTGATTATGGGAACGAATGTATTTGACGAACATGCGGCGGTGTACGATTTGCTGATCGATTGGTCCCGGCGGTTGGGGTATGAGGAGCCCCTGTATCGGCGGGTGTTTGAGCAGTCGCGCGTGCGGCGCGTGCTTGACGCGGCATGTGGCACGGGTCGGCATGCGGCCATGTTTCATTC
>JBJKSL010000330.1:0-2853 GCA_046704145.1 Phycisphaerae bacterium | reverse complement strand
TCATCAGCCTGGCGTTCCTGCCCGAGAGCTTCTTCGTCGCCATCGCTGCGTACCTGGTGCTTTCCGTCGGGTACTCCATAGTTCTCAAGCATCGGATGATTCTTGACGTCGTGGTCATTGCGATGCTGTTTGTGCTTCGCGCCCTGGGTGGAGCCGCAGCCATCCAGGTGTTTGCCTCGCCCTGGCTGCTCATCTGCACGTTCATGCTGTGCCTGTTTCTGGGGTTCGGAAAACGGCGTTGCGAGATTGCGGCTATCGGCGATGCCGAGGCCATCCGCGAGCATCGCCCGACACTGGTACGATACACGCCGCACCTGCTCACGAACCTGCTGAGCACGTCGGGCGGCATGGCCATCATGACCTTCCTGCTGTACACGCTGGACAAGACCTGGCCCAGTCCGTTTGAGGCGAGGAAAGTACAGTTGGTCTACACGCTGCCGTTGGTGGTCTACGGCATTTACCGTTACGCCATGCTGATCGAGATGGGCAAGGCCACAGGGCCGAGCGACCTGATCATCAAGGACCCGCCCTTCCTGGTGGCGATTCTCTTGTGGGTTCTGCTGGCCGGCCTGATCCTGTACACCGGTCTGGGGCAGTGGGGCCTGCCAACCTGAATCGCTATTCGCAGCGCCTCCCACTTGCGGTAGCCGCGACCGGCAAGATGCCGGTCCCACACAAGAGATGCCGGTCCCACACAAGAGATGCCGGTCCTACACAAGGATGCCGGTCCCACACAGGAAACGCTCTCCTACCGCTGGGCGTTCCGAGAAGCTGCTCGAGGTCCAGGGGCTTCTGCCGGTTATCCGGACGTTACCTTTCAGTTTCTGCTTGAGAGCTGCCAAACCGCTAATTGACTGGAGGGCGCCCCCGGCTAGAATCTGTTGAACACGGGAGTGATTCAAGACGTAATTTATACGCATTCACGTATTCTTGTGCGCGGCGGAGGACGCACTATTCTCTTGCGGACAGTGCTTTGGCCGCCGCGGCGGGTTTAAGTTGTGAGTGCAATTGGTAGTGCTTGCGTTGTTCACCGGCGGTTTGGCCGCCGGGCACTTCTAGTCCACGACAGGGAAGGACTTGTGGCGACACTGGTGGTACTGCAGGGCCCGGACAAGGGGCGCACGTTCCGCACCCTTGACGAGCCTGCCATCCTCGGACGGCAGGCCGAGCAGATTCCCTTGTCCGACCGTACCGTCAGCCGCCATCACGCCGAGCTGCGTCCCGACAACGGCTCCTGGGTCCTGCACGATATGAAGAGTGCGAACGGGACCTACGTAAACGGCGTGCGCGTGCGGGAGCCGGTGCGGCTGAAGCACGGCGACCAGATCAAGATCGGCACCACGCTGATCGTGTACACCGGCGACCAGGCCTATCACCAGAGCATGCGGCCGCAAATCCAGCGCGACATGATCGACCTGGACGTGAGCAGCGCCAACATGGACTCGGCCATCCTGGCCAGTGTCGGGGCGGAAGACTCGGTCATTATTGCCGGGCCGGAGCTTCACCAGGCGGCTCGAGCGTGGAAGGTCATGGCCGAGCTGACCGCCGCCATCGGGGCGATCATCGATCCTGACCAACTGCTGGAGCGGGTCATGGACGTGATTCTCGAAGAATTGCCGGTGGATCGCGGCTTCATCCTCATGTACGACTCGCAGGGCGAGGAACTCGCCCCCCAGGTGGTGCGCTATCGAAAAGGCATGCCCGAACGGCGGCGAAAGATCAGCACTTCACGGCGAATCATCCAGCACGTGGTCGACAAGCACGAAGCCGTCCTGTGTACCAACGCCATGACGGACCGGCGGTTCTCGTCTGATGCCGCTCAGGACAGCATTCACGACTTCGGGCTGCACTCGGTGCTTTGTGCGCCCATCACCGGCCGCGACCAGTTGATGGGGATCATTCACATCGACTCGGCGGCTGCCGCCCACACCTACACGCAGGAACAGTTGAGGCTGCTCAGCGTCATCGGGCAGGTAACCGGCATGGCCATCCAGAACGCGCGACTGGTCCAGCAGCAGGTGCAAACGGCGCGGCTGGCCGCCACAGGCGAGACGGTCGCGTACCTGTCGCACTATATCAAGAACATCCTGCAGGGCATTCAGAGCGGCGCCGACCTGGTTGACCTGGGCCTGAACAAGCAGAACATCGGCACCCTTAAACAGGGCTGGGGCATCGTTCAACGGAATCTGGATCGCATCCTGCAGTTGACCATGAACATGCTGGCGTTCAGCAAGAAGCGCGAGCCCAAGCTGCAGGTCGGCAACCTCAACAAGATCGTCGCTGACGCGGTTTCGCTGGTCCAGAAGAAGGCAGACGAGCGCAAGGTGATGCTGCTGACGGAGTTTGAGGAGCCGTTTCCGCCTATGCCTCTGGACTCGGCGGGCATACATCAGGCTGCGCTGAACATAACCTCAAACGCTATCGAGGCGGTCAAGCCGGGCACGGGGGTGGTCAACATCCGCACGTGCTTCGACGCCGAGGAGGGCATCGCGGACATCATCATCGCCGACAACGGCCCCGGCATGGAGCGAGAGAAGATCGAAGAGATGTTCGAGCCGTTCAAGTCCGGCAAGGGCCAAGGCGGCACGGGTCTCGGCCTGACGGTCGCAAGAAAGATTATACGAGAGCACCACGGTCGCATCGTGGTGGACAGTGCCGTAGGGGAAGGTACTTCGTTCCGCATCCGGCTACCCGTCCAGGACATCTCCCGCATGAGCGAGGAGACCTTCTCCACTCTACAGTAACTGGCGGCGTTGAGCCTTTCCGAGAACGCCCATCCTCCCTAGCCTCCCACGGCCATACCAGGATTTACCCCGAACTTGTTGCGCAATTAACGCGGTGACTGCTTCAGAA
>JBJKSL010000329.1:0-6404 GCA_046704145.1 Phycisphaerae bacterium | reverse complement strand
GGGTGTAACGGTTCCGGTACCGGTAACCACCAGATCGCGCACCACGGGCACGCGCTCGCCAACCTTGATGCTGGCTTCCTGATTGTCTTGCACCAGCAGCGCCGGCCGGCTCAGCACTTCGAGCCGTCCTTCCACCTGCAAAGCCCGCACGAGGAAGTTGAAGTCCTCGCCGGTGATGGTGAAGCTGACGCCGCCCAGGCCGGTACCCGCGGCACCTAGATCGGTACCGCCGATGAAGTCGAAGTTGCTGCCTTGGATCGTGCCATTGGGGCCGAGGTAGGCGTTTTCGCTGAATAGCAGGTCCTGCAGAGCGAATTCCATGCCCATCTCGAAGCGGTTATCCAGGGTGACTTCGGCCATGAGCACCTGGATCATGACCTGCGGTGGCGGACGATCCAGTTCGTTGATCATGGTGACGATCTGCGACTCCAGTCGCGGGCTGTAACTGATAAGCAGAGAGTTGGACGACTTGCCACCGCTCTCGATGGTGACCTCTCGTTGAAGCTGACGCGATGCCGCCGCCCCTTCCTCGGCTTTCTGCAGAAGGCTGCTCTCGCTCTCGAAAAAACTCGTCAGAGTAGAGGCCACATCATCCGAAGCCGCGTACTGCAGAGGCACAACGCGGACCACGCGTTCTTCCGCCTCCTGGTCGTCCAGCCGATAGACCAGGCTCTCGACAATCTTCAGCTGTGCGGGCGTACCTGCTGCAATCAGGGTGTTGGTACGGCGATCGACGGAGAACGCAATCTCCTGCTCGGAGCCCGCAGCACCCCCAGCACCCGCGCCCGCTGCGGCCCCTTCTCCGCCGGCAATAATAAGCTGCCGACCTTCATTCTGTTTGCCGCCGGTGGGTTTGAACAACTGCTCCAACAGCTTGGACATCTCCTCGGCATCTGCGTTGCGAAGCTCGAATGCCTGGATCTTGGCCGTTCGCGGTTCGATGCTGTCCAGCATGTGGACCAGCATCTCCATCATGTCGATGCTGTCCGTCGGCGCCATGACCAACAGAGAGTTTGTGTACGGGTCGGGCTTGATGGTCACGTCCTGGTGAACCAGGGTCCGCATGAGGCGTTCGCCGGTCGCCGGATTTATGACCGGCAGACCCGTTTCAGGATTGACCGGCGTGAACCGGATGATCATCTGCCGCAGGTCTTTGCTTGATGCCCCCTGGCCGGCCGCCTTGAAGAACTCGTCCAGCAGCTTGGAGAGGTCGTCGGCCTGGGCGTTCACCAGTCTAAACACGCGTAAAGCCAGGACCTCCTTGGGCTCGGCGGTGTCCAAGCGCCGGACGATATCTCTGACCGAGGCCATCAGATCCGGCGGAGCAAACACGACCAGCGAGTTAGTCCGCGGGTCGGCGGTCACCGAGAAGGTCGGCTGCGTGCCGCCCTTGGCTTGCTGAGCCTGGACCAGGGTCTTCAGAGTGTCGGCGATGGCGTCTGCCTTGGCCTTCTCCAGCGTGATGACCTGCATCTGTTGGGCAAGCGTGGTCGGCACGTCGAGGCGCTCGATCAGCTGCGCGATCTCGGCCTGCATATCGCGAGTTGCACTGACAATCAACGCGTTCGCCGCAGAGTCCGGGATGATCAGAACGGGCGTCTTCTGCTCTTTGCCCTGCGTGGGCTCCCGCTTTTCGAACAGCTCGGTCAGGACAGTCTCCAGCCGAGTGGCGGACGCCTGCTTGAGCTTGTACACCCGCGTTTCGATGGCTGGCGTTTCGGCGACCTGATCGAGGCTGGGCACGATTTCCCGTGCACGTTGAATGGCAACACGGGTCCCCGACAGAATCAGCGAATTAGTGCTTGTGTTGGGGATTACCGTCACCTGGAACTGCTCTCCCTGGCTCTTGAGTGCGGTGCGGAGCCCGTCCATCAGATCGGTCAACTCACCTGCCACGCGAACGACGTCGGCATGGCGGATGGGAATCACCGCGGTGTCGGCCTGGAACACGGGCGTCTCAACACGATCGACATCCTTTAGAACCGACTCGACGATGGCCAGGTTTTCGGGGCTGGCACTGACGATCAGCGAACTACTGCGGATGTCCGGGATGATGGTGACCTGTTTTTGGCTCGGCGGCACTTCCTGCGGGCCGGATCCGCGATAGACACCCTTGTCGAACAACTGCTGCAGCATATCGGCCGCCTGGGTGACGTCCGCGTTCTTGATGAAGAACGTCCGCATGGTCCCTTCGACCATGGGCGGCACGTCCAACTGGGAGACCAGCCGCACCACGTCCTCGTATGCCGGCTTGGCCGAGACGACCAGCAGTGTGTTGGTCACGGGGTCAGCGGTCAGGAAGACCTCGTCCGAAGGCTGGGTCTTGCCGCCCTGGGGCACCGTGTGCTTGAGACGCTCGTCGAAGATCTTGTTGACGAGGTCGGCGAGCTTGGTGGCGTCGTTGTACTTGAGCACGATCTCACGGATTTCCTGCATGGGCGACAAGGGCAACTGCTGCAACTGCTGCGCGAGCTTGGCGATGGCCTGGAAGTCCTCGGCATTGGCCGAGATGACCAGCGAGTTGCTGCGCGGGTCGGCCACGATCTTGGGCTTGTCCGCGGGCAGACCGGCCTGCGTCCGCTGTTCGGCTCGACGGGTCCAGAGGTCATCGATCTTGCTGGCCACATCTGTCGCCGCGGTCTGCTGGTTCAGGCTGATGATGTGAATCTCGCCCAGCCATTTGTCTTCCGCGGTATCCAGCTTGGCAACCAACTCCTGGATCTCGGTGAAATTGTCGTCGCGAGCAACCACGATGAGGCTGTTGGTCCGCTCGTCCGGGATGGACAGGATCTGCTCGCGTTCCTGCTCCGTGGGGCTGAGCCGCGCGCTCATCTGCTTGCGCAGGTCGGCCAACTTCTGGACCGCCTCTTGAATGCGTTTCACGTCCGCGTACTTGATCTGCACCAGCCGTGGCGGGAACCGGTTGGGATTCTCGGCCACGTCGAGCGCGGTGATGACCTGCGTGACCAGATAGACCTGCTCCGGGCGACCAGCAACGACCAGCGTGTTGGTGCGTTTATCAGCGGACAGAGACACGTCGTAGACCAAAGCTGCTCCCGGCAGACCCGGCGGGACGCGGCCAATGGCCGGCTGGTTAGGCTGTGCGGGCAGCTTCTTGCCCTGGTCAAACATGGTTGTCAGGTTTTGCCGCAGGGTGTCTGCGTCGGCGAACTTGAGCGGGAACAGCTTGACCATCATCTCTTCGCCGATGGGCACGGAGTCCAGCACACTGATCAATTCGCCCACGGCGACCAGATTGGACTCCGTGGTCTGAACGATGATCGAGTTGGTCCCCGTTTCGGCGAGGATCTTGATCGGCTTCTCAAGATCCAGGTCGGGCAGGTTCTTCTGGTTGCCGGCCTTGCGCAGTTCTACCTGCAGTCGGCGGATCTGCTCCTGGGCGGCCTTGGCCCCTTGGGTGTTGCCGGCCTGCAGCATGTCCGAGAGTGACTGAGCCATATCCCGGGCGATGGCCTTCTCCAACGGGAAGATGGCCACCTTGACCACCCCACCGCTCTCAGGCGTTGGCGGTACGTCGATCACTTCGATGAGGTGCTTGATCTCTTCCAGATCCGATTCCGGTGCTGCGACCAACAGCGAATTGGTTCGCATGTCAGACTTGATGTTGAACAGCTCGCGGCTGACCTTACGCTGCTTCTGGAGAGTCTGCAGGAGGTTGTTCACCAACTGTTCGGCCTCACTGGCCTTGATGTACTTGAGCGGAATCGGCGTGAACTTGACGACGCCGGTGAGGGAAGGCTGATCCAGTTGCTTGATGATGCTGGCAACCTGCTCCATGTTCTGCGGAGTGGTCGCCACCATGAGGATGTTAGCGCCTGCCTCGGGTATAACGGTGAGACGATCCGCCGGCGGAACGCGGCCACCTGCCCCCGCCTTGGCTTGCTGCCACAGTTTCTGCAGATTGCCGGCGAGGTCCTCGGCAGCAGCGTTCTTCAGGGAAAACACCTGGAAGATCGCCTCCGGGCGTTCTTCGATCATCTGGGCGATCTGCTGCAGAAACTGAATGTCCTGCGGCTCGCCGGTGATGACGATGCCCGATTCGGTCGCCTGGATGTTGATCGGCGCGCCGGAGAGACCTTTCATCGTCTCGCTCGTACCCGGCGGCAGCGTCGGGGCGCCTGCCGGAGCACTGGCCGTAATCTGAACCTCCGGCTTGGCAGGCTGACCGGGTTGCGTGGTTGGAACCACTACCCGAATGCGTGGAGCCGGTCGTGCCGCCGGACCGTGAGCCTGGTCCGCCGGTTGAGTTGCCTGCCCCAATACCGCCGCTGCTACTAACAGCCACGACGCGATCATATATGCCTCCTCACTCGCAGTCACCTCGGCCGCGCGCCGGGCCCGATGTGACTCTCACTTTCCCTTGATGCCGGCCTGTCACCGGCCTTCCCTTGCAGCAACCGGCATTTCGCCGGTCCAAGACGACCGGCAAGCCGGTCTCCACATTCAAAAAGCACGCTGACTCCGAAAAGCCGATATCCCGCCACACACGCCAGCTGTTTCAGCCGGATCGAATGCCGCGGGAATCGACCCACATCAGATTATCAGCAATCTCTCATACGCATTCGCGTTCGTCATCCACGGCTCATCCTCACGAAGGGGATGGCTGCCGTAGACATGAGTCATTACTTCTGCTTCGTTCCGTTCTGTTTCTCGATCACGGTATCGAGAATGCGTTTCAGGTCCGCAGGTGCGACGTTGCTCGCCTTAATGATAACCGTCCGCAATGGAGCGTTGGGCTTCATGGCGTCCAATTGCTGCACGAGGCTCTCGACCTGTGCAAACAACTCCGGCGTACCGGCGACCATCAGAGCGGGCGCCCGCTCGTCGACGCCGATGGATACCTGGCCGGCCCGGTAGCCAGGCTGCTGCTTGGCCTTGAACCGTTCGCCGTCGTTGATGGTGTTCTCAATCTGCTTGGCCAGGTTGGCCACGTCAATGCCCCGGCTCACCCGGATGACCTTCATCCCGGAGAACTCCGGCTTCTTGTCGAGCTTCTTGACCATGTCCTCTATAAGGTTGTAATCCACTGTGCGTGCCCGGACCAGCAGGCTGCTGGAACCTTCGTCGGCCAGGATCAGCGGCACCATGTCCGTCGAGGAGCCTCGGCCACTGCGTCGCGTACGGGCCGGGTCGGTGAACATCTGCGTCAAGGTCTGGGCCATCTGCGAGGCCGACGCATACTCGACTTTGATGATCCGCGGCGCGGTGCCCGCACCGGCGACCTCTTTGTCCATGCCCTGGACCATCTTCTGGATGTTGTCCAGTTCATCCGGCGAGCCGCTGACGATCAGGGCGTTCATGCCGACCGAAGCCTGGATGCGGATGTCGCCAACCAGATCGCCCGTCGAGCTGCGCCGCCCGCCGACACCCGGCTTGCGCAGGTGCTCGGAGAGGATGGTGGCCGTCTCGTTGGCGTCGATGTACTCCAGCGGCATGATCCGCATTTCCTGGACCTGATCGGTTGCAGGCTTGTCCAGCTGTGTAATCATGTCCTTGATGGCGGACAGGTCCGTCTCACCCGCTGAAACCACCAGCTGATTGCCGTTGGAATCGGCGGCAAACGACACCGGCGGGCCACCCGCTCCACGGCGGCTGCTGCGGTAGGTCTGCGTCAACACGGTGACCATGTCTTCGGCGCGGGCGTGCTTCAGTTGGATGATCTGCTGCTTGGGCGTGTTGGCCGAGTTCTGGTCGAGCTCGGCGATCATGGCTTTGACCTTCTCGAGCATCTCGGGCATGGCGGTGACCACGACCGTGTTCGTCGTTCGCTCGGCTGTCGCGTCGACGCGGTCGGCCTCGGCCACTTGGCCACCTCGCGTGTTGCCAAAGGACCTGGTGATGACTGCCGCCACCGAGTAAGGATCGGCATTCGTCAGCGGAATGACCGCCACCTGCCGGCCGCTCTTCTCTTTGTCGGGGCCCTGCTCGTCGATCTTGGTGATCAGCTTCTCGAGCTCGTCCAGACGATCCTGCGGACCGGTCAGAACCACGGCACCGGCGGCAGCACTCGGCACGATGCGTACGTCACCCAGCAGGGAGTTGTCGTAGCGCCCGGCGCGTCCCGGCTTACGCAGATACTCCGTCAGCATGGTCGCCATTTCCTGCGGAGCGATGCGGCTGACCGCCACAACCCGCATGTCGCGCGACTTGGTCGTCTCAGGGACGTCCAGCTGACTAATCAGCGCCTTGATGTCGTCGAGCTCGGACGGCGTCGTGGTCACCAGGATCTTCCTGGTACCCGGCATGGTGTTGAACACCGCCGGCACACGCTGATTGCGTCTGGTTCGATCGGCGGTGTTGTTGTAGATGGTCGTCAGGGTGCTGACGATGTCCTCAGGCTCGGCATTCTTGATTTCCAGCGTATAGGTCTGTCGACTACTGCC
>JBJKSL010000328.1:0-2827 GCA_046704145.1 Phycisphaerae bacterium | reverse complement strand
GCTGATGCTCTCACACGCCTCCTGGAAGGCTTCGAGCTTCAGATCGCGGAGTTCGCAGCCGGCCTGCTCGCACTTTGCCACCAGCCGCCCCACCACCTGGTGCGCCTGGCGGAACGGCACCTGCTTGCCGACGAGGTACTCTGCCAGCACCGTCGCATCGAGGAAGCCGACGTCGGTTGCCGCTCGCAGATGCTCGACATTGAAGGCCGTATTGCGAACCACCGCCGCAGCAATCTGCAGAGAGTCTCGCAGCGTATCGTGCCCGGCGAAGAGGTGGATCTTGTCCTCCTGCAGATCGCGGTTGTAGGCCTGCGGCAGTCCCTTGGACAGCGTCAGCATGCCCATCAGAGCCCCATACACCCGGCCCGTCTTGCCGCGGATCAGTTCCAGCACGTCCGGATTGCGCTTCTGCGGCATCATGGACGAGCCCGTGCAGAACGCGTCGGCGACGCGCACGAACTGGAACTCCGTCGACGAATACAGAATCCAGTCCTCTGCCAGCCGCGACAAATGTACTTCACACAAGGCCGCCGCCGAGAGGAACTCAGTGATAAAGTCCCGGTCGCCAGTGCTGTCGATGCTGTTCCGCGTGATGTCGCCAAATCCCAGCCGCCGCGCGACTGCCCGCCGATCGATGGGCAACGTCGAACCCGCCACGGCCCCAGATCCGAGCGGACACACGTCCACCCGCTTGCGTGCATCGGCGAAGCGCTCGCGATCTCGCTGGAACTGCTCGACGTACGCAAGCAGATAGGCCCCCACCGTGACCGGCTGAGCCCGCTGCAGGTGCGTGTACGACGGCATCACCGCGTCCGCATACTTGCCAGCCGAGGCTAGCAGCGCGGTCTGCAACTCCTCCAGCAGCGGCACGATGTCCCTGTCGATGGCGTCGCGTGTGTACAACCGCAGGTCCATGGCGATCTGATCGTTGCGCGACCTCGCCGTGTGCAGTCGCTTGCCCGCCTCGCCGATCCGCTCGATGAGGGCCCCTTCGACCGCCATATGGATATCTTCACAAGCCGTGTCCCATTTGAACCGACCGGCCTCGATATCCTCGCCTATCGCCAGCAGACCGCGTTTGATTTCCTGCGCGTCGGCCTTGGTGATCAGTTTGACCTCCGCGAGCATCTCCGCATGCGCGATGCTCCCGGCGATGTCGTATTTCCACAGCCGTCGGTCAAACGACAGACTCTCGACGAAGCTCTCCGTGAGCACGTCGGCCGCCTGCGAGAAACGTGCCTGCCAGCTCTTCTGTTGCGGTTCTGCCATAGCTTTCCTGACCTCTTGCGAGCGCCCTGAATACAAACACCCAATTCCTCGGCGGATGGTATGTCGCGGTTACCTCCGGGTCAACGTTCGGGGCTCCAAACCCACGGATTGAGATCCGTGGGCGGTCGTCCTCTTCGCAGCGGAGAAGCATCCCCGTTATGATAGCCTCCCATGCTGCGCCCCTGCGCCCTTATCCTGCATGTCTGCCTCGCGACGCTCGTGTTCACCAGCACGCCGGCAATTCTGCGTGCGGCGCCGTCCTCGAGCATTTCGGCCAATCACGAAGCTCTGCCGATCGACGATGCTCAGGAGCAAGCCCTGCTCGGCGTGGCCGGTGACGACTTCAAGATCTTCCGCACGCCGCACTTCATCATCGCCTACAACACGGACCGCGGCCTAGTCGAGTCTCTCTCCGCCCGCCTCGAACAGACTTACATCTGCGTATCCCGCTTCTGCGAGCGTAGCGGTTTTCCGCTCAAGAGCCTCGACCGTCGGCTCGAAGTCGTCTTTCTCGACACGTGGCCCGATTACCTGAGCTACGGCCGTCAACTCAAGTTCGACGCTAAGGGGACCTATGGCTTCTACTACGAAGGCAACAACCGCTCCGCCTTCTTCAACGTCGAGAACGATCCTACGCTGCTGAAGATGCACGCGACCATCGTGTCCGCCCGTGAAAACGTCGGCCGCATGGAGGACACGGTAAAATCCATCCGTGGCAACCAGATCCTCGAGATCACGTACCCTGACGGCCGCCGAAAACGTGTTAACAAAGTCCAAGCCAAGCAAGAGGTCGACTCCGCCCGCCGTCACCTCAAGACTCTTGATGCCCAGCAGCAGAATTACTGCGACCGAATCAACCGCACTGTGGTCCAGCACGAGACTGCTCACCAGGTGCTCTACAACATCGGCGTACATGTCCGCGGCGGAGCTAACCCACGCTGGCTCGTCGAAGGTTTGGCTTGTATCTTCGAGACACCCCCCGGCGCCGACGGCGGCGGCCTGGCGGCCATCAATCAGGCCCGGCTCAAGGACTTCCGCATGGCGGTCACCGGCAACAGCAACCAGGTGCCGACGCCCGCCCTCTACGCGGAGGCCGTCAAAGAACATCGCATGGTCTCAATCCGCGAACTGCTGCGAAAGTCAGACCTCTTCGACGAGCGTGGCAACCGCGGGGCCATTAACTACGCTGCGGCCTGGGCCCTCATCCACTATCTGCATCGCACCCAGAACAAGGCCCTGCCCGGCTATCTTCGCGACGTCGCCAGCCGCCGTCCGGGCCAGAGCATCTCCCCCGACGAAGAGCTTGCCCTGTTCGAAAAGCATTTCGGCCCCGTTGACGACGCTTTCGCCGCCCGCTTCAGCAACTACATCCTGCGGCTTCCCGTCCGTGCCGCCCCCGGGGAGTTCTAGGCCATTCGCCCTTTGGTTGGATCCGCTGATCGGCATCTTGCCAGAGAGATGACCGGCTGGAAGCCGGGTACGCGATGAGCGTTTAATCGCGTCTTCTCGGCCCCAGCGGGGCCGCTGAAAGTAGCCACGGATGAAGCGTTGGGCGAAG
>JBJKSL010000327.1:0-2590 GCA_046704145.1 Phycisphaerae bacterium | reverse complement strand
TCGCCTTTCGGAGCCTTGCTGCTGGGTGAGATACTCGCCGAAACTGACTTGCCGGAGGGAGCCTTCTCTGTACTGCCCATGGCTGGCTCGCAGGCTACCCCCCTGGTCGAGGACGATCGCATCGCGAAACTGAGTTTCACCGGCTCAGCGGAGGTCGGCTGGGATATCAAACGCCGTGTCGGGCGAAAGCATCTGACCCTCGAACTCGGTGGCAACGCCGCCGCCATTATCGACGAAGATACGGATATCGACGACGCTGTGCCCAGGCTCGTACGCGGTGCGTTCTATCAGTCCGGCCAGAGCTGTATCAGTCTGCAAAGGATCGTTGCCCACCGCCGAGTGTACGATCGCCTGCGCGACGAGTTGGTCGCCGCCACCAGGCAGTTAACGGTCGGCAATCCGCTCGATGAGCAAACCTTCATCGGCCCACTGATCACCGAGGCCGACGCCAAGCGCGTGCAGCAGTGGGTCAACGACGCCGTCGCCTCCGGCGCCCGACTTCTCTGGGGCGGCCGGCGCGATGGCGCAGTGCACGAGCCCACTTTGCTGGAGAACGTCCCTCCCGGCGCTAAGCTCAGTTGCGAAGAAGCCTTCGGCCCCGTGGCCATCCTCGACACATATGATTCCTTCGAGCAGGCGATCGAAATGGTAAATGCCAGTCGTTACGGTCTGCAGGCCGCCGTCTTCACCCGCGATCTGAACAAAGCCATGCTGGCCTGGGACAAACTGGAAGTAGGCGGCGTGGTCATTAATGAGTCACCCGCCTTCCGCGTCGACCACATGCCCTACGGCGGCGTAAAGGACAGTGGCTTCGGCCGCGAGGGCGTCCGCTGGGCCATGGAGAGCATGACCGAGGTGCGACTGCTCGTCATCCGCACCGGCTGATGCGGCTCCCCCGCCGGTGTGTGTGTACCGCCAGGCTCACGGCGGCAACACCAATAAACACGAACGTGGAGGGTTCGGGCACAGGCGTTAACAGAAACGCCCCTCTGTGCCCGGTGGGATCTATTCCATATCCCACGATCCATCCGGAATTGTTGATGGCAGTCGCATCAGACAACGTCCAACCGGAGTTTGGCTCAATCAGGGTGTTCAGATCGGTCATGGTTCCGTTGCTGTAAATGAACGCATGGGTGTTCGACGGACTATTATCAGCGTGACACCTGCCGACGATCTGCCCGCTGTCGTTGATGTCCATGGCCTGACTCGCGAATGTGTATATCCCCCCGACCGTGCCGAGGTCGGTCATCGTGGAACCGCTGTAAAGGAACGCATGGTAGCCCTGAGCGCCGGCGAGGTAAGACATGCCGACGACCTGCCCGCTGTTATTGATCCCATTGGCCTGACTCATCGTTCCCCCAAGCGTGCCCAGATCGGTTATCGTGGAATCGCTGTATAGGAATGCGTGGCCGCCACCGCCGCTGGCAGGGTAAGAATAGCCGATGATCTGCCCGCTGTCGTTGATGCCTTTCGCGGTACCGCGTGTGTATATTCCTCCGAGCACGGGCAGTTCGAACGTTTGAGAACCGTCGTAAAGGAACCCATAGTAGCAGCCGTCGGACTCTTGAAAGGAGCCGACAAGGTGCCCGCGATTATTGATGGCGTTGGCCACACTCTGTACTCCCCCGTTCGTGCCCAGATCGACCATCGTGGAGCCGCTGTAAAGGAACGCATGGCCGTTGGCTGAGCCGGCGGTGGAAGACATACCGACGACCTGCCCGCTGTTATTGATGCCCTTGGCCATTGCGACTGTTCCTCCATCGAGCCTGCCCAGATCGGTCATCGTGGAACCGCTGTACAGGAACGCACGCTGGTAGCGGTAGTCAGCAGATGCAGAGTAGCCGACGATCTGCCCGCTGTCGTTGATGTCGTAGGCCACACTGCTTGTGTATATTCCTACGTTCGCACCCAGGTCGGTGACGGTGTACTGAACCCCAAAGACATTTCCAGTAACGATGGACAACACACTCAGCACTGCCAAAGCGACGTTTAATTGCTTCATTGCACGCCTCCGATTAAGGTTGCGGGCGATATTGCGCCCTAGGTGCTCATAGAAGCGGCGTCCTTGCTGTGATCACGTTGTGATCATGTCCATCTCACCCGATGAGATAGTCCTACCTGCTTGGGAGCGATTCCCGAATCTGCTGGGACAGCCGGATCACGTTTTCGTATGTCATGCCTGCCGGAGCCGTTCCGCTGTCGGAGAGTTCGGCCATGGACCCCAGCACCAATTCATCGAAATCGCCGGCGGTCACTTCGATTGCGCACGGCGGATAGTTGGGCACGTCACTTCCCTCAAGGCCACGGTCTGCCGGGTTCGGGCGGGTGAGCAAAGTGAAGTAGGTTATTGGGTAAACCGGGTCCTTGTCGGGCACATAGAGAGCCCACTCGAAACACCGGCCATCCTTCCTCGTCCAGGCGAGGTGCCGCCCGAGGTAGTTCAGCTTCGTCTCGCCCTGTGGCTTCAAACCGTAGACATCGAGTGGCAGCTTGGGCAGTTCGCCCCCGGCAACGAGGCCTGCAAACAGACTGTCCTGCGGTTCGTCCTTGCCGAGTTCGCGGACCGACCAGGGCAGGACCACGCTCCCGT
>JBJKSL010000326.1:0-3298 GCA_046704145.1 Phycisphaerae bacterium | reverse complement strand
ACAAAAAAAAATGCGGGATCTGATCCGATAACCTAAGCAAGCACATGATGCTAAACATCGACCTCACCAATCGCTGCAACCTGCACTGCCCCATCTGCTTCGCCAACAGCGACGCCAGCGGATATCTCTACGAACTGGATTTCGAGCAGGCCCGGTCGCTGATCGCCTCTGTCGCCGCCGACAAGCCCCGACCAGCTTGTCTTCAGTTCTCCGGTGGAGAGCCGACACTGCATCCGGTTTTCATCCGTCTGCTGCGCGAGGCTAAGAAAGGTGGCTTCTCCCAGTTGCAGGCCGCGTCCAACGGCCTGCGCTTTGCCCGCGAGCCCGATTTTGCCCGAGCCGCCTCCGACGCCGGCCTGAACGTTATCTATCTGCAATTCGACGGCGTAACCGAAGAAGTCTACCAGCGCACCCGCTCGCGGCCGCTGCTCGATCTGAAGATGAAAGCCCTCGAAAACATTTACAATGCCGGAATGCGCACCTGCCTGGTCCCAACGATCGTCAAGGGCTTCAACGATGACCAGATCGGGGCCATCACTCGCTTCGCGGTCGATAACTCCATGCAGATCATCGGCATTTCCTGGCAGCCCGTGTCATTTACTGGACGCTGCACCAGGAGCGAACGCAACAACCAGCGATTTACACTCGCCGATCTGGCCCATGCCACACAAGACCAGACCGGCAGCATCATTCGCTGCGAGGATTGGTTCCCCTACCGTGCGGTCGAGCCCTTCTGCCATCTGGCCGAAGCCATCTTCCGCGAACCAACCCTGCACACAAGTTGCCACGACCACTGCGGGATGGCCACTTACCTGGTCGTGAACTCCAAGACGCGGGCATTCACCGCCCTGCCACAGACGGTTGAGATCGAGGGACTTATGCATGACATAGCGATATTGGCCAGCAACATCAAGCGTCAGCCGTGGCGTGCCAATCGCTACCTTATGACCATGTCGTTCAGGAAACTGCGGAAGTACTTCCACGAGGAGCGCAGCATTCCCGGATGGGATTTCGAGACCTTTGCGGACTTCCTGAGTTCGTTCGTTACCTTCAGTAATCGTTACCCCGACAACACGGCCCGCCGGCACGAGTTGGAAACCGAGAAAGTGCATTCGTTGCTGATCACCGCCATGCACTTCCAGGACGTCTACAACTTCGAGTTGGACCGCATCCGGCGTTGCGTCATCCATCAGGCCGCCCCGGACGGAAAACGATACCCCTTCTGCACATACAACGCCGGCCCATTCTTCCGCAGCAAGGTGGAGACAAGCTTCGCCCGCCAGCCGGAACCGCAGGCGGCGCAAAGCTGATCGAGCCCGCGCCCTACGAGGCGACTTCTGAGCCGTCAGCACTTCGCCACGGCCGCATTCTTGTCGGCAACGCGTCGTATCTCGCACGACTCTCGTCGGTACCGTATTTGTCGAGGTAGTGGTCGCGTCCGTCGATAGTCACGACGGCAAGCCCGCGCGGTTTGTGCAGACGATAAGGGGGTAGCGAACTGCCTGGCACACAGCCGACCCCGGCGCCACGGTGGCGAGCGAACTACTTTTGGAACGGGACATGGGATGCTGCGGCCTCCGAAAACACATTCGCCGGTACAGTACCGGCAAACAGGAGTCTTCGGCGCCGCACCGCCCACGCTGGGGGTACACATAACGAACGTGTTCGGCTGGCCTTGTATTCACAGCGGGCGATCGGATTCGAACCGACGACGTCCAGCTTGGGAAGCTGGCATTCTACCACTGAATTACGCCCGCAACCTTATTTCCTTCAAAATACAGGGCTTACGTCGCCCCGTCAAGTCCCTTCCGATCCCGTTGGGACCGCGTTTAATCCCTTTGGATGCCGTTAGTTACTCCCAAACTTCCAGATTTCTTCCAGCTAAGGCGGGGCTTCAGCCTGTTCCTAGCGTTCTTGCAGACGGCAGGATAGGCTCGCCACCTGCATTTGAAAAATCGAATCCGATCGCCCGCGTGCCTGAACCAGCGAGCCCACGCCACATCAACGCTCTTAGACTCGTCGAATTTGCAGTGTTTGTCTGAGAACAGAACAAGGTCTCACCCACAGAGCACCAGGAGGGTCAACAATTTCCTTGCCTTCGCCTAAAGTCTTCAGGCCATTACCAGTTCCGCGAAATGCTACTGCAATCCAAGTGAATCGGGCCAAGAAAGCAGCCTTCATTTTGGCCATCCTACAAAAATGCTGGAGCCCGCCACGCGGCACACGTTGCCCAACAATTCTGCATTCTCCATTCAGCATTCTGCACTCTGCATTCTCCTCCCTGACCTCCGCCCGACCTTGCGCAAAACCTCGCCTTGTGCTACACTACCGCCAATTATGTTCACTGGACTGGCTGTCGAAACCGTTCGCCTTGGGCTCAAGAACATCCACCTGCACAAGCTGCGCTCCTTCCTGACCACCCTGGGCATCATCTGCGGTGTCGGAGCGGTCATCTGCATGCTCTCCATTGGCGAGGGGGCCTCCGAGGTGGAGATGGCCCTCATCCGCATGCTCGGCACCCAGAACGTCATCATCCGGTCCATGCGGCCTCAGGGCGTCCGCGACGTCAAGGAGGAGGCCTCCAACCTGCTCTCCTACGGCCTGACCGCCAAGGATCTCGAACTGGTCGGCCAGACTATCCCCGAAGTGCAACGCGTCGTGCCCCTGCGAGAGGTCGGCTTCGAGGTCAACTACGGCGCCATCCGCTACTCAGCCACCGTGGTCGGCGCACCTGCCGCATTCTTCGACACCATCCACATCGAGGTCGCTCGCGGACGCCGCCTCGAGGACATCGACGAGCAAAACCGCGCAAAGGTCTGCATCATCGGAGACGACCTCCGCCAGAAGCTCTTCGCCTACAAGGACCCCATCGGCGAGTGCATCATCGTGGCCGACCGCACCGCCGGCTCCATCCCCTTCGAGATCGTCGGCGTGCTCGAACGCGTACAGACCGCCGGCACCCCCGCCAAAGGCATCGGCGAACGCAACCTCAACAACGAAGTCTTCATCCCCCTCGCCACCGCCGACACCCGTTACAGCGACATCCGCGTCAAGATGGACAGCGGCTCTCGCGAGTTTACCCGCTGCATGTACAGCGACTTCTACGTGCAGGTCAGCGGCCTCGAACACGTCCTCCCCGTGTCCGAAATGCTGCGCCGAGCCCTCGAAGTCCGCCACGACAAGCCCGACTACCTCATACAGGTCCCCCTCGAACGCCTGCGCATCGCCGAAACCGAGAAGCGAAACCGCCAGATCACCGTCGGCTGTATCGCGGGGATCTCCGTGCTCGTCGGCGGCA
>JBJKSL010000325.1:0-7815 GCA_046704145.1 Phycisphaerae bacterium | reverse complement strand
TCGAGCGTTTCCTTGCACCTTTGCAGATAGCAGTCGCAGATGGCGACAATCTTCCCATCGGCAGGCACGTGGTCCATCAACTGGCGAGCGCGGCCGCCGGTACCGATGAAGCCGATGATCACCCGGTCGTTTGCGCCCGGCCGGCCTGGAGCGGCGAGCACACCGCTGGGGATGAAGTAAGGCGCGGAAACCGCAGCTGTTGCCGCGGCAGCACCTCGCTTCAGGAGAGTCCTTCGGGAAATGTCGTCCTGGTGTGGCATGGCTAGACCTCGCACTTTGGTTCGGTGAAGATCAAGAGGGACCCGGCGTGCGGTCCCGCAGTCTGCGGCTGGCTTGCATGTTATTGTGAATTCGAAAATATTGTCAAGCCTTGAATGCCGCCGAGGGCCACAGGTACGGTGATGCCCCGGAAGGCACGAATGGCGGACGCTTGAGCTTGGGCCGCCGATACAATAGACTGCCGATCTTTAATCAGGGCCCTGCATGCTTTGCTTTGAAGTTGACGAGAGCGGTTCGAGCACCCGAGAGATAGCGCTGGCGGGTGCATACATGGTCGGGAGCGATGGCGTACCGCTGCGCGCCGACGTGGACGTAAAAAACGCCAAGCTGGTTTGCCAAAAGCGGGCGGATGGCCCTGCAGGCCTGTCCATTCTCTGGCCGGTGGCCGGCTGCGGCTACCTGATGCTGGAGACCAGCCGGCTGCTCGATCGTGAAAAACCCTATGTACTGCCACTTGAACTGGTCCGCGGCCGACTGATGCGGATCAGCCAGAAGCGCGAGGACTGGGGGCTGTTCGACTTTGACGGATTTCAGCCACTCGCGGCAGAGATCGAGAAGGCTCGGGACCTGTTCGTGGAGGCGGTCAAGGAGAGCGACACGGTCCGGCAGTTCCGCACGGCGGAGAAGGCCCTGCAACTGGCGGTGATCGCCGGCGAGAAGCTCAGCCACTTCCACGCGGACATCTTTCTGGCCCGCCGCAAGCAGAGCCACGCGTTTTCCCGGCGGACTCTAGGGTGTGCGATCGACCCGCGCAACACCTCGGACGCCTATCGGCAGGCGATCAAGGACGGGTTCGATTTCGCTCACCTGCCCATCCCGTGGCGACTGCTCGAGCCCAAGCAGCAGGAATACAATTGGCGGCTGTTCGACACCTGGATCGAATGGCTGACCCGCAACCGCATTCCGGTGCACGCCGGTCCGCTGGTGGCCTTTCAGGAGAGCCAACTGCCTGATTGGCTGGCCATGTACGAGACCGATTTCGAGACGGTCCGCAACCTCATCTTCGATCACGTCCGTCGAGTGGTGGAGCGCTACAGCAACTACGTCTTCCACTGGGACGTTATCAGCGGCGTGCATTCCGAGAACAGTTTCAATTTCACATTCGAGCAGTTGATGGAGATCACGCGGGTCAGCACCGCGTTGGTCAAGCAACTGGCTCCGCGGGCACAGGCCATCGTGAATCTGACCGCGCCCTGGGGTGAATACTACGCTCGCAATCAGCGGACGATCCCGCCGATGCTGTATGCCGACATGGTCGTGCAGAGCGGCGTGGGATTTGACGGGCTTGGGGTGCAGTTCCTGTTCGGGGCTGGTGCGGACGGGTTCTACGTGCGCGATATGTTCCAGATCTCCGACCGGCTGGACCGGCTGGGAAACTTCGGCAAGCCGGTGCACGTCACCGCGGCCCAGGTGCCGTCGGGGCTGCCCGCGGATAAGCCTGTTTCCCAGGCGGGCGGCTCGTGGCGAAAGCCGTGGGACGAAGCCGTGCAGGCACAGTGGATCAAGGAGTTCTACGCCATCGCTCTGAGCAAGCCGTTTGTAGAGAGCGTCACGTGGAACGACTTGGTTGACCGGCCGGACAACACGCTCTTCCCGATGGGCGGCGTGCTTCATGCCGACCTGCGTCCCAAGCTCGGATACAAGACGCTTGTCTCGATCCGCAGTCAAATCACCAGCGCAGCGCGCAAGCCTCCGGCCGGCCGCTGATGTGGAAGCGGCATCTTGCCGGTTCATCCCACATGGTATCCTCTATTTGCAATTGACCGCCGCCACGGATAGATTGCCCCTTTCATTGGACATGGAAGTCGCGGTCTCGCAAGAACCTGCGAGCGGTCGACACTCAACAGGAGAATGCTCATGAAATCATCACGACTCGGCACATTCGTCTTCTACGGATTCCTCGCAGCGGTTGCAGCTATGCTGGTTTCGGCGAGCGGGTGCAGCAGCAAGAACGAAGAGCCCAAACACAGGACCATCAAGGGCACGGTATTGAACATCGATGCATCTTCCGGCCAGGTCGAGATGCTCTGGTACAACCCCAAGGAAAAGCAAGAACGCAAGATCGTGGGCAAACTGGCCCCGGATGCAGAGATCCTCATCAACGGCAAGACCGCTCGCCTGGAAGATGTGACGGTCAACGACAAAGTGGCGGTGACCGGCCGCGTCGAAAAGCACGACGGTCAACCCAGCCTGGTCGCAGTGAAGGTGGATATCCGGCGTCCTACAACTCGGCCGGCGAGTGCACCTGCCAGTCGACCAAAAGCGTAGCTTAAAGAGAAGGATGAAGGCGGAAGCATGAAGGATGAAGCCGAAGGAGCACTTCGTCTTCATCCTTTATCTTGACCGTGCGTTGCAGTTCACTTCCTGAAGTAGTCGGCGTTTATTTGCACGAAGCGCGACCACTGTTCGGGCAGGTCTTCCTCCGGGAAGATGGCCTTGACCGGGCACTCATCCACGCACAGTCCGCAATCAATGCAGGTGTCGGGATCGATGTAGAGCATCTCGGCGGTGGCGAAGTCGGCCTCTTCCTTGGTGGGGTGGATGCAGTCCACCGGACAGACCGCCACGCAGGCCGTGTCCTTGGTTCCGATGCAGGGCTCAGCAATGATGTGGGCCATCAAAAACTCCCGTACGTCCTCGGCTAGAGTGCGCTTCGATCCTCAAGACTCTCAGATATTTTAGTCTCCCGCGGTCGCCGGGCAAGCGAAGCAGGGTCAATTGGGATTGCAGCGTCCTTTTCATGTCTGCGCACGGCGATTACACTGCCCCCCAACCACAGGAAATCGGAGGAACATCATGCTTCGAGCAAGAACGTCTTTGGCGATGTTGTCGGCAATCGGACTGGCCACCGCGGCGTATGCAGCAGATGCGGCAAAGACTGCCTTTCGTCCGCCTTCAGTGCCGCTTGTGACCCACGATCCGTACTTCTCTGTCTGGTCGCCGGCGGACAAGTTGACGGACAGATGGAGTACACACTGGACGGGTGCCACACAAGCCTTGTGCGGCTTGGTGCGTGTCGACGGCAAAGCCATGCGTTTTGCCGGTCCGGAGGTGGCCAAGACGCCGCCGATGGAGCAGGTTTCGCTGCAGGTCTGGCCCACACGTTCGGTGTACACCTTTGAGGGTGCGGGCGTGCGGCTTACCGTCACGTTTTTGTCGCCGCTGCTGCCCGACGACCTTGAGGTGCTCGGCCGATCGGTGACATATATCGGTTTCGAAGCTGCCAGCATTGACGGCAAGGACCACGAGGTCGCTGCGTATGTAGATTGCAGCGGCGAGTGGGCAGTGAATACCACCGACCAAGAGGTAACCTGGTCGCGGTGCAGACTCGGCGAGATGAACGCGTTGCGCATCGGCACGACGGCTCAGCCGATACTCGGTAAGCACGGCGACGATCTGCGAATCGACTGGGGCTATCTGTACATGTCCGTGCCGGCCAGCGCCAACGCGGATCAGGCTATGGGCGACCATGATGTGTGCCGTTCCACGTTCCTGAAGAGCGGTGCGCTGCCACAAACCGACGATTTGCGTATGCCGCGAGCGGCGCGATTTCACTGGCCGGTGCTGGCCACCACGCTCACGCTGGGGCAGGTCGGGCAGAGCGCGGTCAGTGCGCATCTGCTGCTGGCGTACGACGATCTATACTCCATCGAGCTTTTCCAGCGACGATTGCGGCCTTACTGGCGCAAGGATGGGGCCCAGATCGGCGATCTGTTGGCGGCCGCGGAGAAAGACTATCCCTCGCTCGCGCAGCGGTGCCGCAAGTTCGATGAGGAACTCATGGCCGACCTGACCAAGGCGGGAGGCGAGGAGTACGCTCGCATCTGCGCGCTGGCCTATCGCCAGTGCCTGGCAGCGCACAAGCTGGTGGCGGATTGGGACGGCCGCCCCGCGATGTTCTCGAAGGAGAACTTCAGCAACGGCTGCATCGGCACGGTGGACGTGATCTACCCGGCCTGTCCGTTCTTCCTGCTGCTGAATCCGCATCTGTTGGAAGCGCAGCTCAAGCCGGTGATGGATTACGCCGCCTCGGCTCGCTGGCGTTGGCCGTTCGCGCCGCACGACCTCGGGACGTATCCGCAGGCGAACGGGCAGGTATATGGCGGCGGCGAACGCACCGAAGAGAACCAGATGCCGGTGGAAGAGACGGGCAACATGCTGCTCATGCTGGCGGGCATCGCTCAAACCGAAGGCAATGCGGATTTCGCCAAGCAGTACTGGCCGACGCTGGGCAAGTGGGCGGAATTTCTGAAGGCGAAGGGTCTGGATCCTGAAAACCAGTTGTGCACGGACGATTTCATGGGGCACCTGGCCCACAACGCCAACCTGTCGATCAAGGCCATCCTGGCCCTGGCGGCCTACGGGCAGTTGTGCGAGCAGGTCGGCCAGCCCGAACAGGCCAAGGAATATGGCGACTTGGCCCGGAGTATGGCCAAACGCTGGATGGAGATGGCGGCCGACGGCGATCACACCAAGTTGGCGTTCGACAAGCCGGGCACGTGGAGTCAGAAATACAACCTCATCTGGGACAAGCTGCTGGGCCTGAACCTGTTCCCGGCTGAATTGGCCGAGAGCGAGGTGGCTTTCTACCTGACCAAGATGAACAAGTATGGCCTGCCGCTGGACGTACGCAGCGACTGCACCAAATCGGATTGGCTGGTGTGGACGGCGACGCTGGCAGACAAGCCGGCCGATTTCGAGGCGTTGATCGATCCGCTCTACCGCTTCGTCAATGAGACGCCCGACCGCGTGCCGTTTACCGACTGGTACTCGACGAAGACGGGCAAGCGCATCGGCTTCCAGGCTCGCTCCGTCATCGGCGGAGTCTACGCCAAGATGCTGGCCTCACCACAGATGTGGAAGAAGTGGGCGGGAAAGGCAACGAAGTAGTCAACCATACAGACACAGAGAAGAAGTCGGGGGAAGGACGGATACCTGCGGAGCGGCGTATTTTCTCGGGGAGCGATGAAGACTTGCCTTCTGGAATCCATTGTATTATAATTCAACAGAGAAACTAATATAATGTTTTTCGCCTCGATCATTTGGGACTTGGATGACGACCCCGCCGGGAACGTACAGCATTGCGTCGAGCATGGGATCACCAAGGACGAGATCGAGCAGGTGCTGGAGAAGGCGACCGATGCGGATATCAGCCGTTCGACGGGGCTGCCGGTGGTTTTTGGCGACACGGTCAGCGGCCGACACCTGATGGTTGTCTATGATGAGATTGACGACGATACGGTCTATCCAGTAACCGCCTACGAAGTTCCGAGGAAGGTTCGACCATGAAACGAATCATACGCGACAACCGACTCAGTGCCGGGCAGGCTGCAAAATACAAAGCTATTCGCGAGCGAGTCGCTGAAGAAGTGCCAGACTTGGTTCGGCGCCACGAGGAACGAACGGCGGCACTGGACAACGTACAGGAACTGGTCAAACAACTGAAGGCGGCTCGGGAAGCCGAGGGGCTGAGCCTGGCCGACATGACCGAGCGGACGGGCATGGACCGATCAGCCCTCTCGAGGCTGGAGACCGGTCAGCGGACTAACCCGACGGTCGAGACGCTCGTTCGCTATGCTGAAGCGGTTGGCAAGCATCTGGTTGTGGCATTGAGCGATGCAGGCCGGAAGTAGACTGACGGACATTTGAGTGCTTTATCTGCTTTTTGGGCATCTGCTATATCTGCGTGATCTGCGGGCAACGCCTTTGCTTCTTCTGCGGTC
Source organism: Phycisphaerae bacterium (assembly GCA_046704145.1). GTDB lineage: Bacteria > Planctomycetota > Phycisphaerae > UBA1845 > PWPN01 > JACQVT01. The sequence goes on along the minus strand of JBJKSL010000325.1, from coordinate 1,813 downwards.
CAGTTGCTTACTTGCGCGGAAGCAAGTCGGCATCGGAGACCCGCTGGGCGAGCCTGCGATAGGCGTGGACAAAATCACGGCAGATAAGGTCGATGCGATGCCGCAGGTCGCGGCGTTCGCGGACTATCTTGTTGGTCAACCGGCGCAGTCTGCGATAGCGTGCGCGGCTCCGCTGGCGTCGGATAGAGCGGTCAGCGGCCTGCTGCACGATACTGCACATCTGGGTCAGTTCAAACGGTTTCAACAACACGTCCGTGACGCCGGCACGCATGGCATTTAGCACGTCTTCGGTGGATGGTGCTTCGGAAAGCACAATTACCGGACAATCGTTTGACACGCGGATTTCGCGGACCAGATCGAGCCAGTTCGCGTCTGGCAGATCGGCCGACAGAAGTAGCACGTCATGATGAGTAGTGAGTTCCTCACGCAGAGCTGCGGCGGCCTCGACGACGCAAGTTACGCGGCAGGCAACCGCCTCGCTCAGGCAGTCCTGCATCAAGGTCGCCAGTTCGGTGTCCGGCTCGACGAGAAGGATCTCAACGGGTCGATCCTGCATAACGGCCCTGTTCCTTCGTTTCCCTACGCGCGGGTGCCGGTGGCAACAGCAAGTCTCTTTGGCGCACACTGGTAGCGCACTCAGAAAAAAAGGCCGGCGGCAGCTTCAGCCGCGAGAGCGAGGAGGAGGTGGAGGAGGTAAGGCCTACGCTGCCCGCCCGGCCCGGATTCCAAGTTGTCCAGTATGTGTCGAAAAGAACCCCACGCCTGAGCCGGTGTAGCCCCCCCGAAGTTGATGGCTTCTTTAGCGGCTTACCGGCAACTCCACAATAACTGCCGTGCCCTCCTTGACCCGACTCGACAGCCGAAGCGTACCACCGTTGATTTCGGCACATCGAGCCGCCCGGGACAAGCCCAGGCCCCGGCCCCGTCCGGCGGACCGGTGTGAGAAGAACGGGTCGATGGCGTGTTCGGCCACCTCGGGCGTCATGCCGCACCCGTTATCCTCGATTCGAATGACGAGCCTGTCATCGGCTACATCACCCTGGCAGTTAACGATCAAATGGCGATCAGATGTGTCTCGCATGGCTTCGACGGCGTTGCGAATGACTTCGTCGAATAATATGCGGATTTGGCCGGCGTCGGCGTGGACAGAGGGCAGATCGTCCGATAGCCGAAGCGTAAACTCCGAGGCGGTTAAGGCCTTTTTCTCCAGCCAGCAATGGCGCAGATCCTGAAGGAAGGCGCCCAGCGGCCAGTCACTGGGCTGAGGCGGTTCCGGCTTGGCGAAGTCCATCAGTTCGGTAACGATACTGCTGGCACGGTGAGCCTGCTCGGCGAGGATGTCGGCGGTTTTGCGGACCTTCTCGTCCTCGCTGGCGCGGGCCAGCAGTTGGGCTCGACCGGAGATCACCGCCAGTGGATTGTTCAACTCGTGAGCGGCGCCGGCGGCCATCTCCCCCACCATGGCAAGCGAACGCATGCGGGCAACCTCGGCTCGCGAATTTACCAGGCGGCGATTTATCTCGGCGAGTTCCTCGGTGAGGCGACGAGTCACGAAGTTGGACTCGGCGGTCCCGAGCAGCGAGGCCACCTGCTCGGCGATCACCGGCAGGCAGGCGTCGAGATCCTCTGCATCCGCTGCCGCGGTCACGATCGCAGCGATGAGGCCTTCCCCACACGGAATCGGCCAGCAACGACCGGCGGGCTCGCTGGTCAGGCTGGCAATGGTGTCGAGGACGGCCGGCGGCAATGCCGCTTCAGCCTGTGCCGGGCCGGTCAAACGTGCAATCGGTGCGAGATCGCCGACGGCCGCGTT
>JBJKSL010000324.1:0-2895 GCA_046704145.1 Phycisphaerae bacterium | reverse complement strand
GTCGCTGTCGGCGGGGCGGTCGAACTCGATGATGGAGCCGGTGGTCAGGTTGAGGATCTCCGACAGAGGCATAGTGCGTGCGGAGAGCTGCACGATGATGGGCACCTCGATATTGAGGATGCGCGTGACTTCCGTCGGTTGGCTGGAGGGTATGCCGGTCGGGATGCGTCCCGATTTGACCGAACGCGAGACGGTCATCGGAGCGGGGGGAGTCCCCGGGGCGGCCGATTGCGGAGCCTGAGCGGGCCTTGGCGCAGTCTTGGGGCGAGGTGTTTCGCCGGCTTGGGCCGCGGCGGCGGGGGCGAACTCCTCGTCGCCGGAGATGCTGGCCACGGCCTCTTCGGCGAGGGCGTTGACCTCGGCCAGGAGGGCGTCGATGTCCTGTTGCGATTCCGGCATGCGTTACCTGGGTGCGGGCTATGGGGCGCAATGTCTGCGCAGACAAAGAGCCCCTGGTATTATCGGCGGATCGGGGCTGCGACTTGATGATGGAACGCGAAGAGGCAAGCCGTTTACGGGCTTGCCTCCTCGAGACGATCAATCGATATCTGTGTCCGGGGTGCGGCCTATCCGGTGTATTCGCCGACCAGTATGCAGGCGTTGTGCCCGCCGAAGCCGAATGAGTTGCTCATGGCACGGCGGACGTGCAAATCCCGCGGCTGGTTGGGTACGTAGTCGAGGTCGCACTCGGGGTCGGGATCTTCGAGGTTGATAGTGGGGGGCACGGTTCGGTTGTTCATGCCCATGATGGTAGCGACCAGTTCGACGCCGCCGCTGGCACCGAGGAGGTGGCCGATAGCAGACTTGGTGCTGCTGATGGCCAGCTTCCTGGCATAGTCGCCGAAGACCTGCTTGATGGCTTTGGTTTCAGCGATATCGCCCAGCGGGGTGCTGGTGCCGTGGGCATTGATGTAGTCGATCTGATCGGGGGCAAGGCCGGCGTCGGCAAGGCAGTGTCGCATGGCCGCCGCAGCAAAGGCCCCGTTCTCGTCCGGCTGGGTGATATGCCCGCCATCGGAGCTGACGCCGGTGCCGAGAACCTCGCAGTAGATCTTGGCTCCGCGATTGATGGCGTGGTCGAGTTCCTCGAAGACGAGGATGCCGGAGCCCTCAGAGATCACAAAGCCGTCTCGGTTGCGATCGAACGGTCGGCTGGCGTGAGCGGGGTCGTCGTTGCGAGTGCTGAGCGCGTGCATGGCGTTGAAGGCGGCCACGCTGAGCTCGGTCACTGCCGCTTCACTGCCGCCGGTGAAGATCACATCCGCTTCGCCCAGGCGAATGGCTCGCAGGGCATCATGCATAGCGTTGGTGGCGCTGGCACAGGCCGTGGCCACCCCCGTGCTGACTCCGTGCAGACCAAAGAGGATGGTGATGTTTCCGCTGGCGGCGTTGAGCATCAGCTTGGGGATGGTGAAGGCGGAAACCTTGGTCGGGCCCTTATCCTTGAGGCGATAGGTCTGGCTCTGCAACTCGGCGATGCCGCCGATGCCCGAGCCCACGATGGCTCCGGCCCGGCGGGGGTCGACCTTGGTGAAATCCAGGTTGCTATCCTTCGCCGCCTGCATGGCAGAGGCGAGGGCAAACTGGGCAAAGCGGTCGAGCCGCTTGAGGGTCTTGTGGTCGGTCCAGTTGGTCGGTTCGAAGCAGTGGCACTGTCCGGCGAACTTGGAGTCGAAGGCGGTCGGGTCGAACAGGGTCAGCGGTGTAATGCCGGATTTGCAGGCGACCAGGTTGTCCCAGTACTCGTCGACCGAGCAGCCGAGGGGAGTGACTACGCCCATTCCCGTGATGACAACACGTCGTCTAGACATCCCAATCCTTTTCCCAAGTCAATAAGAATAGACAAACAGACGCGGGCACGGATGCCTGCGGAGCAGATGACTGCCCTGATGCAGGCGCAAACACACAGGCGGCGGCGTCATCAGCAGCCATAACCGGCTGCCTTCCACGCGAGCGAAGTGCTGGCGTGAGGAAGTCGCTGGCCGCCCGGATGCCCGGTTGCCGACAATTAGGACGACTTTGCGCCGTCACCCTGGTTGGCCGAAATATAGTCGATGGCCTGGCCGACGGTCTTAATCTTCTCGGCCTCTTCATCGGGGATGCTCATTTCGAAATTGTCTTCGAACTCCATAACGAGCTCGACGATATCCAGCGAATCGGCATTGAGATCGTTGACGAACGATGTTTCGCGTGTGATCTCGGCCTTGTTGATAGCCATCTGCTCGCTAACGATCGTGAACACCTTGTCTTCGATTTCCGCGTTGGTCACCGCAGAACCTCCTGTCAGAGCGGTCCCATTGAGCCGTTTACGGCAAGCTCATCCTTGGCTGGGGACCTGAAAACGCTCATTTTTCAAGCCTCGCCGTCAGGCCGGGACCGTACCCGGCAGCGGCGTGGACAATAACGCTACTACATGCTCATTCCGCCGTCGATGGCCAGGACCTGTCCGTTCACGTACTGTGATGCGGGGGAGGCGAAGAAGGCCACGGCGGCGGCGATGTCGGCGGGCTCTCCAAACCGCCGGCAGGGGATCAACTGCTTGAAATCCTCTTTGACTTTGTCGGGCAGGACGTTGGTCATGTCGGTGGTAATGAAGCCCGGGGCAATCACGTTGCAGGTGATGTTGCGGCGGGCGAGTTCCTTGGCCACCGACTTGGAGAACCCGATCACGCCAGCCTTGGAGGCGGCGTAGTTGGCTTGGCCGGCATTGCCGACCACGCCGGAGACACTGGAGATATTAACGATCCGGCCGTAACGGGCCCGGACCATGTAACGGCTGGCCGCACGGGTCAGCCAGAATACGCTCTTGAGATTGGCTGCGATCACGTCGTCGAACTGCGAATCTTCCATGTTCATCAGGAGTGAATCGCGCGTGACGCCGGCGTTGTTCACGAG
>JBJKSL010000323.1:0-3346 GCA_046704145.1 Phycisphaerae bacterium | reverse complement strand
GTCTTGCTCTCGCTGGCCTGTCGATGAGTCCCGCTCGTGCTGCCGAACTGACGCAGAACATGTATGAGTTGACCTTCCGTCTGCCAAACGCCCCGGATGATCGCCGCCAACTGCTCGCCATGGATCCCGAGCAGAGCGAACTCTACAACCTCTTCCGCTGATCGGGTGTCCCGATTCGGAACTCAGGAAACATCTCCTGAGCCAGCCAGATCATCTCGCGCTCGTATTGAAGTACTTCGGCCAGGAATCCTAGCCACTCGTAGCACTTGGCATCAGGATCGTAATCGTAAGGCAACACCGTCGTGCTGAACCACAGGGGCGAATGCTCATCCAGCTGAATCTCGCCAGCGATAAGCTTGTCCATGCTGAGCGTGCCGTTCTTGAATCCAATGAGGCTTTCCGGTGTTACGCTTGCACTGCCGTCCGTGGCGACCGCGTTAACCCGGAACGGCATGGACTCGGGTGATCGGATAAGTGTTAGGCCCCGCAAGTTGCCGATCATGTTGGTCACATAGGACTGCGCCGTCTGACCGCCAGGGATGTAGACCCATACGTCCGCGGACCCGTCGATGTCGCAACCTCGCATGATGACCACCTCGTCCGGCCGCATGCCCGTCAGCCGCCGTAAAAGAATCATAGCCCACACCTGTCGGCTGACGTGTTCTCCGTACTGGCTTCACGCGAGCATCGGGTACGGGTTTCACGGGGGCGATTCGCGAACCTCGCACTTGCCCCGACGCAGGCCGGTGACCGCCTGCAGGGACTGGAGGACAGCGGCGGAAACAATCTGGTTAGCAACTGCCCACTTGAACATACGCTTGATGCGGTCGACCATGCTGTTGCAGTACCGGCGGCTCAATCCCTCGCTGACCAGTTGCTGTCGGACCGCCTTGAGGGCCCAAAATCGGCCGCAGAACTGGTCCCGTGCATCCTCCGAATCGGGATCATGATGCGTTCGATGTGCCGCCATTCACGGTCCGGGTCGCCTTCGCGATTGACGTAGTAGCTCTTGGCGTATCGGGCGTAGGCGACCAGCAGTTCGTTGACCGTAATGGCTTCCGCCTCGACCTCTCTGCCGGGCAGCCTGCGCCCGCTCACCAGGTACTCGGCGATCAGCCGGTCGTACTCGGCTCTGCTCACCTGGGTGCCATGGGGGCCGAGATAGAAGTCGCGTCCGCAGAGAGTCACGACGGCCTGCCCGGACTGCTTGTGAAGGCGGTAGCTGGGGAGTTGATTGCGTTTGGTTCGCGGCACCGTGCGGCTCTCCGAGTACTCCGTAATCCGGTACCATACCAGATTACACTCGGATTTCAGGCCGCACTTCCGCACGCAGAAAGGTATGCTAAACCTTGCACTCGGATGGACTTATGATCAATAGCCGGGGGCGGGCTCGAACCGCCGACCTTGGGGTTATGAATCCCACGCTCTAACCAGCTGAGCTACCCGGCCAACGAAGCGACAAAGCTCTGCCGCATCCGAAACCGGTATTCTACCATACGGCCGAAACCAGTAAAGTCGTCTGCTCCCCGCGGCTCCGCAGCCACTATATGGCCGTGCCCGCCAGGGGAGGCCGCGCCGCCGATCCGGTGGGCAGGGCCATCGCCACCCGATTTCGCCCCCCACGCTTGGCCAGGTACAACTGCTGGTCGGCTTGGCGGATGAGATGCTCCGCGTCGATGTCCTCTGTCCGTGGATGCACACAGGCCGCACCCAGGCTGACCGTCACACTGAGCTCGAGCCCAACGATCCGCACCCGGCGTACCTCGATGGCCTTCCGAATAAGCTCCGCCAGCAGACGTACATTCTCCGACTGCTCGCCAGCCACGATGATCACGAATTCCTCACCACCGTAGCGGGCGGCGAACCCCAGGCTGCGGACCTGCTCACTCAAACAGGCTCCTACGTGGCGAAGCACCTCATCACCGACCTGATGCCCGAAGGTGTCGTTGAACGATTTGAAGTGATCGACATCCGCGAAGATCAGGGACAACGAATGCCCCTTCACGCGAGCCCGTTTGAGCTCTTCGCTCAGCCGCGTGTCGAAGGCCGCCCGATTCGCCAGCCGTGTCAGCCCGTCCGTCGATGCCGCCTCCAGGATCGTCGCCTTCTCCTGATGCAGTCGGCGCGCCTCGAGCCGTGCATCCTGTGCCTGGCGGTCGGCCTCGGCACGCTCCGTCTCGGCCTCAATGCTCAACTGGGCCAGTTGCATGGTGGCCTCAGCTTGAAGCTGTGCATAGTTTATAGTCGTGCCGACTTCGATGGCCAAAGAGGCCGCCGTCTCACGCACCCGCTTATCCAGCGACTCGAGCACCATGTGCAGCTCGATATCGCTGATGTCCGTCTCCTCCAGGCATTGTGCCTTGACCCGATCCAGTTGATCCGAGGGGATATTCCGCAAGAACAGATCCGCAATGGTGGCGGCCGAATGCGCGAACCTCGCTAGCATCTTGGACGAGGCGGAGAGCCCCTCCAGGCCGTCCCCGTGATGAGCCTCGACCGCATCGCACAAGGCTTCGGGCAGGCCCCAGGATCTGAGCAACTCACTGCCCAGCAGGGCGTGCGTGAAACCGAACTGCCTCTGCTCGATTTCCTCGATCGGCCTTCGCGTCTCCTGCCATTCCACCAGAGCAGGCCAATACAAGTCGGCCGCCGCCCGCCAGGCCACCACGATGCCAATGTCCGAGAGCAGCCCGATGACGAAACTCTCCTCCGTCATCGCAGGAGCAACTACCTTGCTGATCAGACGACCAGCCACCGCAGTGCTCAGCGAACGCCTCCAGTAATTCGCAAAATCGAATTCGTCACCCGCCCCGCCCTGCATGGTTTCCACCAGCGAGAAGCTCAGGGCCAACATGGTCACCCGACGCAACCCCAATAGCGCAATGGCCTGCTTGAGTGAGCCCACCTCTCGCGGAATGCCGAACAGCGGAGAGTTGACCGTCTTCAATACCTTGGCCGCCATCGCCGGATCGTTCTGAATGACGTTGGCCAGCTTATCTACGGACGTATCGCTCTGCTTGGTCAGTTGCAGCACCTGGACGGCAACTGTAGGCAGCGAAGGCACCGCCGCTGCCGAGCGCATCCGTTGCAGAAATGATTCCAACATGAACCGAGACTCCATCGACCCCGACTACTCTCTCCCCCGAAGGCGACCGCCATTAGCCTGGCCGCAGCCAAGCCGTGGTCCCCGCCGGCAAGAACACGCAATACTCGTGCTCCTCCGTGCGAGTTTGCCCTCGCAACGAACCGCCGGGGCAATTACCTCCGGTTCCATGATCGACAAACCAGGGGGAAACCCTTAGGCTCACCCCTCTGCGTGTGTCGACTTTTTTCGATGCAGCTTCAC
>JBJKSL010000322.1:0-2925 GCA_046704145.1 Phycisphaerae bacterium | reverse complement strand
CAAGCAGGTTTTCCATCAGGTCGGCCACGTTGACCGAGATCACTACCGCGACCTGCCTGGACTTATCCTTGACGATGACTGGTTTGCTCTTGCCGGCCTGCGGTCCGCTGGTGGTGACCTGCAGCGCCATCTTGGATCGCAGGAACAGTTCCGGCCACAGCAGTGTACCGATGGTGAGCGGGTCGTGCACCAGGAAGCGACCTGCACCCTCATCGGACGGCTGCGACATCGGATGGCGTATCATGCGCGCCAGCAGTTCGCCGATGCGGTTGCCGCTGCGCGACAGCCGAGCAGCGTGAGACTCATCCATAACCACCTGGTTGGTTACATCGAGCGAAACCACGGTCACCGGCAAGCCGGCCCCCAACACGTCCGCTGCGGCCTGCGGATCGCGATAGAAGTTGAACTCGGCATGGGGCGTGATGTTGCCTTTGCACCAGATAGCGCCGCCCATCACGATGATACGTCCGCATTGTTCCAGCAGGCCCGGCCTTTCGCGGATAATGGCAGCCAAATTGGTGAGCGGACCGATAGCCACGATCACGAGCGAGTGGCCGTGCTTGCCGATGAGTTCCTCGTAAAGCGGAATGAACTCGCCTATCTGGCACTCTGCAGCAGGCGGGAGTTCGACGCCGCCCAGACCGTCTCCGCCGTGAACGTGCGTTGCATCTTGCAGGCTTTCATCCTGGTCGAGCCCGCGAGCGATCTTCGGCCACTTTGACGGCTGAATGGCGGTCAGCAGTCGCGGCACGTTCACGGTGGCCTGCTCCAGGGGCACGTTGCCGCCCACGCTGACCAGGCCCAGCAGTTCCAGTTCCGGACTGGCGAGGGCCAGCGCGACAGCCATAGCGTCGTCGACCCCCATATCAGTGTCGATGAGTAGCGGCGTGGACATGCGAAACTCCGACTTTGCTCGTTGTCAGTCGTCGTTTGTGAAGATGCGTATGTGATCCGCGGGGCTCAGCCGCGCGTGTGCGAGTTGCAGGGCTGTCCACGCGTCAAGCGAGTTTACCTCCGCGGCACTTCAAAAGCTGCGGTATTTCCGCTACAGTCATTCCTTCACTATTGTTGGAGACAAACGCATCATGGTCAATACAGCCGACCTTCAGGCACGGTTCAGCAAGGTCTATCCCGGGATGAAACCCGCTTTTCTCGTCCGCTCGCCCGGCCGAGTGAATCTCATCGGCGAGCACGTCGATTATTGCGACGGTTTCGTGCTGCCCATCGCCATGACGCAGGCCCTGTGGGTGCTGGCGGCTCCGCGGACGGACGGGCAGATCGCCGTGCACTCGACCGCCTTTAGTGAGACGATCAGCTTCCCAGCCGGCGATCCCGGGGCTCCTGGCGAGCCGTTCTGGGTCAACTATGTCCGCGGGATGGCGGCCATGCTGGGTCGACATGGAGTGGCCCTCAAGGGGGCAAGCCTGCTGATCCACAGCGAGGTGCCGGTCGGCGGCGGGGTGAGCAGTTCGGCGGCCCTGGAGACAGGCGTGGGCCGTGCCCTGCTGGCGGTGGCCGGCGAAGAGGTTGAGCCGGTAACTCTGGCTCTGCTCTGCCGGCAAGCCGAGCACGAATATGCCCATTCGCCCTGCGGCATCATGGACCAGTTCATCTGCGGGCTGGGACTGGAGGATTGCGCGCTGCTGCTGGATTGCCGCTCTCGCGAGTTCGAGCATATTCCCTTCGAGCTCAACGACGAGACGCTGGTCATCATGAACACCCAGGTGAAACATGAGATCGGCTCGAGCGAGTACCCCGTGCGGCAGCGGCAGTGCCTGGAAGGGCTGACCGTGCTGCAGCAGAAGTACGCCGACGCCAAATCGCTTCGCGACATCACTCCTATGATGCTCAAGGAAGCGCAGTCTGAGATGAAGCCGCTGGTGTTCGACCGCTGCTGGCACGTGGTCACCGAGATCGAACGGACGGTCAAGGCGGCTGAGGCGCTGCGGGCCAACGATCTGCTGGAGTTCGGACGGTTGATGGTCGGCTCGCACCAATCGCTCAGCAAGAAGTACGAGGTATCCTGCCCCGAATTGGATACGTTGGTCGACGTGGCCCGCTCGGTGGACGGCGTGTACGGGGCTCGCATGACTGGCGGCGGCTTCGGCGGTTGCGCGATCGCCCTGGTCCAGAAGCAGGCCGAAAATGACCTGCGGTCCGCCGTGATGCAGCAGTACAACGGCAAGTACGCCAAGCCGGCGATCATCTACACGACCAAGGCAGAGGATGGAGCACGCTTGCAGGAGCTTTGATGGCCGAGATTCCTCCATTTGCTGAGTTCGTCAGCCAGGTCCGTGGCGGTCGCGACTTCCCCCGGACGGAGATGCGCTGCGCTTTTGAGCAGATCATGACCGGGCAGGTTGCGCCGGAGTCGCTGGCGGAGTTTCTGACTCTGCTGGCGGCCAAGGGCGAGACGGTGGAGGAGATTGCCGGGGCCGCCGACGTCATGAACGAGAAGGTGACGCGGGTGGCCTGCGAGGCCGAGTGCGCCGACACTTGCGGCACGGGCGGGGACGGCATCAACACTTTCAATGTCTCCACCACGGCGGCACTGATCGCTGCGGCGGCCGGGGCAGTCGTGGCCAAGCACGGCAACCACACCAGCACGCGAGTGAGCGGCTCAGCCGATGTGATGGCACAGCTGGGCGTGAACCTTAACGCGAGCATATCGACGCTGGAGCGATGCCTGCGCGAGTGCGGGATCGCATTCCTGCACGCACCGCTGCTGCATCCGGCCATGAAGTATGCGGCACCGGTGCGACGGCAACTGGGCATTCGCACCATCTTCAATCTGCTCGGGCCGCTGACGAACCCGGCGGGAGCCCGGAGGCAAATTATTGGCACATGCAAGCCGGAACTGACCGAGAAGCTTGGCCGCGTGCTGTCTGCTCGCAATGCACCACACGCGTGGGTGCCCTGCAGCCA
>JBJKSL010000321.1:0-3771 GCA_046704145.1 Phycisphaerae bacterium | reverse complement strand
AGGTATTACCTCGAGCGGGCTCTCGCTCCGCAGAGCGGCCCCGACAATCATTCAGCCAGAGTCGTCCGCGTGCTTCCCGCCCACATAAATCGCGAGACGCTGGCCTCGGCCGACCTGCTGGTGCTCGATCGCCCCGGCCGCCTCACCGGCGATGCGATCAACCTGCTCGTAGGCCTCATGCGCCGAGGCCGCCCCATGCTCTACGTTGCCTCCGAAGGCGTCGACGCGATGAATATCGATTCCATCGCCCGCGTCGCCGGCCCCGATCTGCGACTGCCGGTGAAGTTCTCCGCACCGGCGGCACGCCAAGGTCGGCGCAACCTCGCCTTCGCCGATTATCGCCGCGACCTGCCGCCGTTCAGCATCTTCGGTGCCCAGGTGGTGGCCGCAATCGAGCCGCTCCGCTTCACGCGTGGCCTCGATTCACACGACGTCGCCGGCGGCCTTCAGGATGACGTGCTGGCCACCTACCGCGACAAGACCGCAGGCCTCGTGTGGTCCTCTTGTGGTGCGGGAGCTCTCGCCGTGCTCAACGCCGACCTGCTCGAATCCAACCTTGTGCAGTCCGCGGCGTTCGTCCCGCTGATGGGCGAGCTGACCGGCAACCTGCTCAAGCCGCGCCAGGTCGCCCCGTCAACCTGTTGCGGCGAGGCTGTCACCACGTTTCTTCCCGCCGACGCAGGTACCGCCGCAGCCTTGCGAGTCTCAGCACCAGGCGAGCCCAACTCCGGCTTGCCTCAGCCTGCCGAGTCGACCGACGCCAGCCTCGGCGATCTGCTCGACCAACCCGCCGGCGTAGTCTGGCGCTGGCCAGCCGCCGGCCCGCCCGGCGTGTACGAGGTCACACGCGACGGCCGCTGCGTCCTCGCCCTGGCCACAGGTATTCCGTCGGAGGAGAGCGACCTGCGCCCCGCCTCCGCCGAAAGCATCACTGCCGGCGCCCACGGCGGCAGAACCGTCTATTACCGCGCCGCCACCACTCAGCAGCGCGACAGTGACAATATGTGGACCTGGCTAGCCGCCGGCTGCGCAGCGGTGATGCTGCTGGAGTTGATCGCACTGAAGGCGTTCAAAACGTGAGAGGTTTCTTTTGCAGTTTTTCTTCAAGCTAAAAGCTTATAGCTAACAGCTAATAGCTAACAACAATGTCTTTCGTAACCTTCCAACCTCTGCTTCCCGCTTCGCTCTGGCTGCTGCTGGCAGTCACGGCTGCGGTGCTGCTCGCCTGGTACGGCCTGAAGCGTCCCACGCGCATCGCCCGCCGAAGTTGGATGGCCATGCTGGCCCTCATGACTGCAGCGATCGCCACCGTGCTGGTCGTTTTGCTCAACCCCACTTGGATCGAACCGATTCAGCCGCCCGCAGGCAAGCCGCTGCTGACCGTGCTGGTCGACGATTCCGCCAGCATGGCCGTCAAGGATGCCGCTGACGCCACCTCGCGATACCAGGCCGCCGTCAAGCTCGGCCGCTCGCTCGCCGAAGCCTCGCAGTCGCGATTCGATGTTCGCGTGCGATCATTTTCCGAAGCCGTGGCTCCGACCGACCTCGCCGACAACGCTTCGACACAACCGCGAGGCATGCTGACCGACCTCGCTACCGCCATCTCCGTCAGCATCGAGGCCAACCGCCCGGCCGGCCAAGCTGTTGTCCTGTTGAGCGACGGCATTCACAACGCCGGACCCGGCAGTCGAGAAGTGCTCGCCGCCGTACGCTCCGCTCGTGCCGCAGGCGCTCCCATCTACACGTGCACCCTCGGCCGGGCCGACGCCCCCGACATATACGACCTCCAGGCTGAGATCCGCCTGCCGCAGCAACTCGCCTATGTCGGCCAGAAGGTCCCCGTCACCGTGCGCATCCGCCAGCAGGCCGGCCCCGCAGGCACCGTGCGCGTAACCCTGCTCAACGAAGGCGGCATCGTCGACCAGCAGGATGTCCAAATCCCCGCCGACGGCCACGCCGAAGCCCGGTTCATGGTCAGCCGCGACGCTCCCGGCATCTACCGCTACGAGGCCCGCGTCGAGCCGCGTCCCGGCGAACTGATCACTGCCAACAATACGGCCCTGCAGTTTCTGCAGGTGGTCAACGAACCCATCCGCGTGCTGCTGCTGGAGGGCAAACCCTACTGGGACAGCAAGTTCCTCATGCGGACGCTGGTCGCCGACCCGGTGATCGCACTCGACAGCATCGTCCGCATGACCGAATCGCGGTACCTCCGTCGCATGCTCGGCACGCAGATTCCGCCGTCCACCCAGCCGGCTGACTCCGCACCCGCGGACTCCACGCCGACAGACGACACGCTTGCGACTGACAACTCCCGCCAGGAACGCTGGACGGTCATCACCAACCCCGCCGACCTCCTCGCCCGGCCCGACGCGTTGAAGGACTACCAGATTGTCGTGCTCGGCCGCGATACCGAGGTCTTCCTCAGCGAGGCCGCCGTCAACAACCTGCGGCAGTGGATGTCGCGGCAGGGGGGCTCCCTGGTCTGCTATCGCGGTTCGCCCGCATTGCAGCCCGGCGAGCGCCTCGCCCAGGTGCTACCCGTCCAGTGGACCGAGGCCAGCGAATCACGCTTCCGCATGGCCCTGACCGAACAAGGCCAGTCGCTGCAATGGCTCGGCGATCTGGATACCGCGGCCGACGGTGACGTGCTCTCGCGCATGCCCAGCCTGGCCACCGTCTCGCACGTGGAAAAACCTCGCCCGCTGGCCACCGTCCTGGCGACGGCCCTCTCTGCCGGCAGCGGAGAACGCTGGCCGGTGATTTCATGCCAGAACTACGGCACAGGCCGCGTCGTGGTCATCGAGGGCGCCGGCATGTGGCGGTGGGCTTTCCTGTCGCCGCAACATGCCCAGCAGGGGGGCGTCTACGGCTCGCTCTGGCAGAGCCTCATGCGATGGCTTGTGAGCGGTGCCGTGCTTCGCCCCGGCCAGAAAATGGATCTGCGTTGCCAACGCGTAATCGTCGACGCTAACGAGCCGGCCTCCGCTACGTTGCTGCTTGGCCCCGAAGTTGCCGCCGCTGGCACGCCCACTGTTGAGTTGCGCATCGCTGGTGAAGAGAACGCCATCGGCGAGTTCACTCCCGTTGCTGCCGGCGAGGATCCCGGCGTGTTCCGCGTTGGCTTTGGCAAACTGCCGCCGGGCCAGTACGAGGCTCGCGTCATCACCAAGGGCGAACTCGGCCCGTCCACCCGCTTTGACGTGCGAGCCCCCGTGCGCGAGCAGTTGGAACTCGCCGCCCGACCCGACCTGATGGCCCGCATCGCCGACGAGAGCGGTGGGGCGGTCCTGAAAACCGCGTCCAGCCGCGAGGTCGCCGGCCTGTTCGACGCTTATCAGCATCGCACGCAGCCCGAACGCATCCGGCGTATCCCCGCGTGGGACCGTTGGTACGTGCTGCTCGCTGCCCTGGGAATCTGGACCGCCGCCTGGGCCGTCCGCCGATCCGGAGGTTTGATATAAGAAGCTTTTTCCGTGTGTTCCGTGAATCCGTGGTTCCAAAAACATGCAGGAGACGCAAAGCCATACAACTCTGACGCGAAAGCTCCGGCAAATCCACCGGCGGCTCACCGGCCTCGGCGCCAGCGCATCGGTTGCCTGGGGACTGGTCGCCGCTGCTCTGTGCCTGATATGCAGCACGTGGGCTGACTTGGTGTTCGAGCTTTCACCTGCGCTGCGCATCACCGCACTCGCCGTGGCCGGTGCCGGCGGGCTCGTGTTGATCGTGGCGATCCTCGCAACGACGCTCCGCGCCGGCCGAGCCGATCTG
>JBJKSL010000320.1:0-2701 GCA_046704145.1 Phycisphaerae bacterium | reverse complement strand
GATCAGCACGGCGTAATTCGCACCGCTGGCCAAGGTAAGTCGGCCGTTCTTGACCGTCGCGCCGTGCAGCAAGACGTCGGCATTAACGGCGTCGTAGTCGTAACCGGCTGGCAGCGGGGGTTTGCCGGCACGCATCTGGGCCGGTGAACTCTGGCCGTCAAAGTAGGCGGCGTCGGCCACGGCACGACCTTGCTGCAGAAGGTACTCGCAGCGTGTGATGTATTCAATCCAGGCTTTGCCGTCATTCCACCACGTGTTCGTGCGATCGAAATGGAAACCCCATTGTCCCATGGTCATGCCGGGGAAGCGGTCGTTCCAGGGCTGCATGGCGTAACGGTGAAAGATGTAGCGGTTCAAACCCTGGCAGAACATCAAGTCGCCGAGCGTCTTGAGTGTATACGGAAAATTCTGCCAGCGACCGTCTTCGGGGCGGGCAGTGAACGACTCGGCGCCGACAATGGTCCTGCCGTAGATATGGGCAATAGAGGCGGCGAGTTTGATGGATGAATGCCCGTTGCTGCCGCTCCAGAACTCGCCCATCACCACATCCGCCGGCGCTCCACATTGCAACGATTCAAATGGCCCGGTGTAAGGCTCAACCGCGTTCAGCAAACCGTGCTGCCGGCAGAGCTCGGCGAAATGGCCGAAGTAGTTCTCGGCGAACAAATCGCCGATGGTCCGCCGCACGTCCCAAAGAAAGCGTTCCGACACTTGGGGGTTGTCCACGACGCGACCGGTGAAGGTGGGCAGAAACTTCAGCGGATCATAACCGCGCAACCTCTGAAAGTCCTCACGAAAAGCGGGTGTCCAGTTCTGGCCGCGGACCTCGTAGCTGTCAATCAACGAACAGTCGAGCGTCTTACCCGCGAGCGGCCCAACGTCATTGAGGATTTTCTCCATGAACCCATCCCAATGCGCGTCGAGCGCCGCCTTGCTGAATTTATCGCACTCCAAGCCCTCGCCTTCTTTGGGTGCGGGATGATTGTTCTTCCCGGTGGGAGTGTAACCGATGCGCAGAATGGTCCAGTTGCCTTCCGGAACGTCCCAGGTGAGCGAGCCTCCCGCCTTCAACCGACTGGTCAGGTCCACCATCGCATCGCGCTGAATCGTGGTCCCGGGAGCCGCGTTGGTTGTAGCGGGCGAAGACAAGATGAAACCGGCGTTATCGCCGTCCTTGGCCTCTATTTTCTTGATTCTCTTGCCGCCGTCTTTGGGCGTCGGGAACGCCAGCACGGCGATGTCCCGGTAGAAATCTAGCGTTGTATGCGGCTGCGGCAGGTTGGCATTGAAATTCGCGGGGCCAGTCACGTGTACTTCGCTGGTCACAACGTGCTGCATCGCGTGCTCCGGCGTGTTCCAAGGGCCACCGCTGCTGGACCAGCCGGCGCAGGTTTCCACGCACAGCCTGAGACCGAGGCGGCCCGCCTCCTGCACTGCAAACTTGAAATCCTCCCGCCATTCGGGACTCATGAACGAGACCGGACCGCGCGGGATGCCGCAATCCACGTTCACGATCGTTGCGCCACCGAGGCCGATTTGCTTCATGGCCTCGAGGTCGGCAGTGAGACCGGCTTTAGTGATGTTGCCGTTCATCCAGTGCCACCATGTCCGCGGCCTGGCAGAATCCGGCGGATTGCGGAAGCCCGATTCCAGCGAAGCTGATGGCACAGCGAAGCCAGTGAGTGCAAACAAAACCGAGGCCAAGGCCGACAAAAGGATCTGGTGCGATTTCATGCGAGTACTCGGTGCCGATTTATAGAAAAGGTGATTCCGCGAAATGATGGCGACGCGACCCCAGGGTGAGACATTACGGGAGTCGCCTGGATGTCGGCCCTCCCGAAAGCCAGTTCTCACCGATGGTCAGACACTCCCGTCCCCATTCGCGGAGTAGCCCCGGCAAGCCGGGCGCCCGTGGACCGTCCACGCGCAACATGTGTGCAACATACCCGCTGCTCCCAGCCTGCTCAAGGCTGGACGAGGCGTCGCGCCTCCCAGAGCGGGCCCAAAATGCCGGGGAGGCTTTGCCATACTGCATCGCGGGAGCCGTGTCGCTGCAAGCCGCCAAGAGAACGCTGGCACCGGATGGATGCGGAAGATCGCGGCCTGGGCAGGGTGGTAGTGGCAGATGGGATCGTACGGTTCCCCAAGTCTTTGATGCGGGCGATGAGGGTTATGAAAGTGGGCGTATTCCTGGCCGATGTGGTTGAGAAGGTCGAGTCCGAAGCACAGGAAGTGGTTGAGAGCCCGCGTTTGAATTGCCCGATCCACGACTCGATGAACGCGTAGGCATCACGTGCGAGCACGGCTATTTTCGGTTCGCGTCGGCGGATCGACTCCACGGACGGGAAGCAGGCCAGTATCCTTTGCTCGTTTGTACCGAATCGTCCACAGACCTGTTACTGTACATCTTGCATCGAAGGAACGATGCAGAACAGTCGGCGATCCGGATCTCCTGCTGGGGGGTTCTGTACTTCACTCGCCAGAAGGTCGTGTTGCTTGCCGAAAGCAGCCATCGGGCCTTGGAAGGGTTGATCGACTCAAGGCTGATTACCTCTCCGCCGGCCTGCGCAATCATGCGGCAGATTCGGCGTCGGTCTGCCCGGTAGGTAAGACGCACGATCCCGAGGACCACGCCGATGAAACCGAGCGTGACGAGCGCATCGAGGATTGTCTTCATGGGTTAGCCCTAATACACGCACTA
>JBJKSL010000319.1:0-7894 GCA_046704145.1 Phycisphaerae bacterium | reverse complement strand
AACCATAACTGTGCGACCAGCAGAATGCTCGTGCCCTGCACCATGCCGATCATCACCGAGGGCAGTGCCTTGCCGGCCATGATTTCAAACGGCCGCATGGGCGTGACCAGCAACTGATCGAAGGTGCCCTGCTCGCGCTCGCGGGCCACAGACAGAGCGGTCAACAGCAGGGCCTGCACCAGCGTGAGCGTCCCCACCAGGCTCGGCAGCATGTGCCAGCGCGTCTCCAGATTGGGGTTGTACCACGCACGCGTCGTAACCTTCACCGGCGGGCCGGGCAAACCGTGCGCCGACCGCCACTTGTTGTTGAACGAATCGACGAGCGCATTGACATATCCCATCGCGATGGCAGCCGTGTTGGAGTTGCGCCCGTCGGCAATGACCTGTACGTCCGCGGGTTGGCCCAGGAAGAGTTTGCGCTCGAAACCCTGGTCAATCTGAATAAGTATGAGCGCATCCCGATCGTCGATCCGCCGCTTGGCTTCGGGCAGTCGATCGATGTCAGCCACCTCATGGAAGACGCCCGAGCCGTTGAAGCCGGCCAGCAGTTCCCGCGAGGATTCACTGCAATCATGATCGATCACGACATAAGGCACGTCGCTCAAGTCATAAGTCGCGGTGTAGGCGAACACGATGCACTGCACCACCGGCGGAATCACCACGCTGGCGCGGCCGCGGGGATCCTTGAGGATAGCCAGCAGCTCCTTGCGGGTGAGGGCATAGATTCGAAAGAACGCTTCGAGCATTCACAACCTCAGGCCAAGCGTTTACGCGTAATGAAGCGCGTCAGCAGCAGCAATGCCGCCGCCATGCAACCCAGCACGACAGAGTTGGGCACGATGACGCCCCACACATTGCCGGCCAAAAACAGGCTCTGCAGCAGAGCAACGTAATACCTCGCAGGCAGCGCGTAGGTGATCCAGTGGACCACTGTCGGCATGCTCCGCAGGTCGAACAGGAACCCCGAAAGCATCAGCGAAGGCATGAACGTCGCGAGCATGGTCATTTCACTGGCCACGAACTGATTCTTCGTCGCCGACGAGATCAGCAGTCCGATGGCCAGCGAAACCAGCAGATACAAGGTCGACGCCCCGGCCAGCACGATCAGCGATCCACGAAAGGGCACGTGAAACATGTACCTGGCCGAGACCAGACACAGGGCCAGGCCCATCATGCCCAACACAAAATACGGAACGGTCTTGCCCAGCAGCAACTCATCCACCCGCACCGGCGTGACGAAAAGCGCTTCCAGCGTGCCGCGTTCCCATTCGCGAGCCATGACCAGCGTGGTCAGCAGCGCGCCGATCAGCGTCATGATCAACATGATCAAACCCGGCACGAGGAACCAGCGACTCTCGTTGGCCTCGTTGAACCACACGCGATTCTGCACCACTGCTGCCGCGGCCGGAGCGTCGAGTCCCTCAGCGGCCCGCCGTGCTGCCCATTGCGCGACCGCGCCCTGGGCGTAACCTTCCGTGATTCTGGCCAGGTTGGCGTCCGTGCCATGAACGATAACCTGCACCTGGGCGTCGCCGAACCGCAGCCGGCGGGAGAAATCCGGCAACACGCGGATGATGCTGTCCACCTTGCGGTCGAGCATGAGATCCTCGGCCATCTGCATCGAGGTGACGAACCGCGTGTGGAAGTATGGCGAGAGCTTGAAACTTGCCGCCAGCTCCGCGGCCTCGGAAGAGGAGTCCTCGAGCACCACGGCGACGGACACGTTCTTGACGTCCAGCGTCATGCCGTAGCCCAGCAGCAGAATCGAAATCAACGGCAACACGATGCCGATGGCCAGGCTACTGGGGTCGCGAAAGACCTGGTAACTCTCTTTGCGCAGCAAGGCCCAGATCCGGCGGAACTTGAATCGCGGCATCTTCGGAGGCACCAGTCCGGTATGGTTCATGCCGCGTCCTCCGCAGCACCACAACCGTTGGTGCGATTGTCCTCGACGATGGCGATAAACGCATCCTCCATGTTGGGCGTGCGTCCGGCTTCGACGCGAGCGCGGTGGCGAACGTCAGCGGGCGTACCCTGCACCAGCACGCGGCCGCTATCCATGATGACCACGTGATCGCAGTACTCCGCCTCTTCCATAAAGTGCGTGGTGACAATCACTGTCACCCCCTGCTCGGCCAGCGCGGTGATCCTTCGCCAGAACTCACGCCGGGCCAAAGGATCGGCACCACTGGTCGGCTCGTCCAGGAAAAGGATGTCCGGCTCGTGCAGCATGGCTGCCGCCATGGCCAGCCGCTGCTTATATCCGCCCGGCAGTTGTCCGCTGGCCAGGCGAGCAAGCGACTGCAACTCGAACTGCTCCAAGGCCCATTTCACGCGAGCCCGCTTGCGCCGACCATGCAGGCCGTAGGCACTGGCGAAGAAACCGAGGTTCTCAACCACGGAGAGTTGGCTGTAGAGCGAGAACTTCTGAGCGACATAGCCGATGCGCTGCCGAGCGGACGCCCGCGCATGATGCAGGTCCACGCCCGCAACCTGCAGTGTGCCACTGGTTGCCGCGAGCAGGCCACACAACATGCGGAAGGTGGTGGTCTTGCCGGCACCGTTCGGCCCGAGCAAGCCGAAGATCTCGCCGCGATGCACGTTGAAGCTGATGTGATCGACCGCGGTGAACGCGCCGAAACGACGCACGAGATTGTGCACCTCGACCAGCACGTCCTTTCCGTTGCGCTCGGGCTGATGTTCGAGCAGCATGCCGCCGGACGTGTGCGTCAGACCCGCCGTTTCGCGCAGCAGCATCATGAAGCCGTCTTCAAATCGCGAGTG
This sequence comes from Phycisphaerae bacterium, assembly GCA_046704145.1. Classification (GTDB taxonomy): domain Bacteria; phylum Planctomycetota; class Phycisphaerae; order UBA1845; family PWPN01; genus JACQVT01. The sequence goes on along the minus strand of JBJKSL010000319.1, from coordinate 5,110 downwards.
CGTGGGGACCGCTGCCAACTCCGCAATCATGCCCGAGCTCGCAAGTCTGCCGTTTCCCGGAGCTGCCGCAGTTGGTTGCGACTGCGGGTCCGCCGGCGATCGCGTGAGCACGAAGCGCACGCGTCCGCCCTCAGGCACAGCGTCAACAACATTGGAATCATCAAGCAGCCGGGCCTGCAATCCGCGGGCCGGGCGGTTGGGTTTGGGCTCAGCGAGAAACGTACGGCCTGCAGCAAGTCCACTTACCTGCGCCGGCGGTCCCTGCGCCAACACCTTGCCGCCATGCATGACGACCACGTGCCCACAGCGTTCGGCTTCATCGAGATACGACGTGCTCAACACCACGGTTAACGATTGATCGTGCACAAGTTGCAGGATGATCTGCCACAGCTCCCGCCGTGAGAGCGGATCGACGCCTACGGTAGGCTCGTCCAGCAACAGCAGTTCCGGCCAGCGCACCAGCGTGCAGGCCAGCCCCAGCTTCTGCTTCATGCCGCCCGACAAGCGACCGGCCAACCGCTTCGTGAACGGGCCCAGCGCGGTCATCTCCATGAGACGCGGGTAACGCTCCCGACGTTCGGCCGCGGTCACGCCGTGCAGGTCGGCATAGAGGTCGAGGTTCTCGCGAACGGTCAGGTCCTCGTACAGGCCGAACTTCTGCGGCATATAGCCTATGTTGGATTGCACGTACAGTGCATGTGCCGATATATCGACGCCGACCACCTGCAGCTCGCCGCTGTCAGCCTCCAACAGGCCGGCCGCCAAACGCAGCAGCGTTGTCTTGCCCGCGCCGTCGGGGCCGACCAGCGCGGTGAGCGTCCCGCGGCAGACCTCGAGCGACACGCCGTCCAAAGCCTGGACCGTCTCGCCGGTTTCGCGGCGGAAGCTCTTGCAGATGTTTCGACCGATGAGCACTGAGCTTAAGCAGCAGCAAGCTGCCGCATTCCTGTTCTGTGTGGGACCGTTCCTGTCCTATGTGGGACCGGCCTCCAGCCGATCAAACCAACTCTGTGTGGACCCAATTTCAAGCCGGATCCGTGTTCAGAGTTGGGAACTCTTTTGGGCCCCGTAGGGGCCGCGCGAAAATAGCCACGGGTGTAGCAGTTCGCCAGGGCTTGCCCCTGGCGACGCGAAACCCGTGGTAGATTCTACCGCAACATACTTCTTTTCCTTTCGACAGGGGCGGCGTCCGCCGCCCCTGTCGAAAGGAAAAGAAAACCTACGCGAGACACACCCAGGGGTTCCGGCTTCGGGCTTCGCCCTTCGCTCCACCCCTGGCTATTATCGGCGGCCCCTCCGGGGCCAAGAACAGCCATGCCAAACAGTGATAAAAGGCTAAACACATACCTAGCCGGTCTGCATTCAGGCTGGGCTTGCACTCGATCCGTCCGCCGGCTGCGAGCCTGCCGCATTGGCTCCGCCGTTTGGCAGGTGTACCGTCGCCGGCATGCCCAGCCGTAAATGGTCCGACGGGTCTTTCACGAAAACGCGTACCTCGTAAACCAGGCTGGTCCGCAGATCCTCTGTCTGCACGGACTTTGGCGTGAACTCGGCCACCGGCGAGATAAAACCGATCCAAGCCTCGAACGGCCGATCGGGAAAGCTGTCCACCGTGACGGTTACAGGCATGCCCAGCCGCAATTTGCCCAGGTACACCTCGGACACGTACGCCCGCACCCACTTGGGGTCCATCACCGCGAGCGACACCACCGGTTTTTGCGGGAAAGCAATCTCGCCGGGCTCGACTATCCGTGTGCGGACCACGCCATCCACGGGCGAGCGAAGCTCCGAGTCCACCAGCATCTGCCGCAACGAAGCCACCTGGGCCTCGCTGGCCTTGAGACGAGCCTCGGCAGTGGCGATGTCTTCCTTACGCGGCCCAGCCAAAGCGAGGTCCAGCGTCTTCTCGGCCACCACCAGCTTGGCTTGGGCCACCTGCAGAGCGGCCTGAGCGTTGTCGAGGTCCTGGCTGCTGACCGCGCGGCCTTCAGATCGCTTCGACAGCGTGTTCAGCCGGTCCGCCTGTTGGCGAGCCTGCGCGACGGCGGCCTTGTTGGCCTCCACATTCGCACGAGCTTGGGCGATTTCTTCAGGACGAGTACCGTTTCGCAGCTTATCGATGACGTGATGCGTGGCTTCGACGGCAGCCTCTGCCTCTGCAAGCTTGGGCTCCAGGCGCGCGGTTTCCAGGCGCGCGAGCACCTGCCCCTTCTTGACCCGATCGCCCTCTTGTACCAGCACAGCCGCCACCCGCTCGCTGTCCTTGAAGGGCAGTTCAACCTGCCGCAGATCCACCGTCCCGTACAGGGCCAGATCCTCCTCGCCGGCCGGCCGATGCGCGTACCACCATGCCATGCCACCGATCGAACCGACCAGGGCGAGCAGAAACAAAGTTGCCAGGATTCGTCGCATTCCTCACCTGCTCGGACCCCCTCCGCCAAGGACCACGTTTCGCAAGCCGAACCGCGGCCGATCAGTATAGCACGGAGAGCCCCCTCGCCCAAAAGGGCCGTAGGTCTGCCCTGGCAAGCCGGCTGCAGCATCCCTCAAGACGTGCTTGCCCAAGCGAGGGCACTTCTGGTACCGTTGTAGACCGCACATCCAACTCGGAACGGAAGGGAGAAAAGCACATGCGAAGGGGATACCAAGCCGGCGCACGTTTTGTTGCCGTCCTCGCGGTCTTCAGCCTGTCTATGAACCTGGCATTGGCAGGGCAGTTCCGCGTGGTGACCTACAACATCCTGGCTGACTCCGGCGGCGTAACCGAGCCCCGTAGCGGTATGGGCACCGTGCTGGAGGGCATCGGTGATGAAAACGTCAACAGTGTTACCCGCCCGGTGGACGTGCTGTCCCTCCAGGAAACCACCAGCAACACGACCACGGTGCAACCTCTGCTCGACATCCTGAACAACATCTACGGAGCCAACACCTACGCCATGAGCCCCTACCAGGCGAAGGTCAACGGCAGCGCCACCAGCGGCAACGGGCCCAATGCCCTGGTCTACAACGCGACCACACTGCAGTTGGTCGCCTCGGTCGGCATCGGCACACCAAGCTCATCCGGCGCTCCGCGACAGCCCGTGCGTTACGAGTTGCGGCCCGTCGGAGCGGACGCCAGCAAGGATTTCTATGTGTACGTCAGCCACTGCAAGGCGGGCACACGCTCCAGCGACATGGACCGGCGAAACATCGAGGCTCAGCTCCTGCGGTCCGACGCCGCGACACTTCCGGCCGGTGCCCGCATCCTCTACACCGGCGACTTCAACCTAACCGCCAGTTCCGAGCCCTTCTATCAAACGCTGACTGCCGCAGGCGTCGGGCAGGCTTTCGATCCGTTGAATCGCCCCGGCGATTGGGATAACGGCGCGAGCTTCGTGGACATCATGACCTACGGTGCGAGAGGACTGCACTATCGCGACGATTTCATCTGCATCACCCAGAACGTGCGCGACGACGGCACCGGCCTCCAGTACCTCGCCGGTTCATACCACACTTTCGGCGTGAACGGATCGCTTGGCATCGGCGACCCCATCAACTCGAGCTCGAACACCGCGCTGGCCGGCCTGCCCAACCGCTCGCCCGTACTGCAAGCCCTTTACACCGCGAGCGATCACCTGCCGGTAGTCGCCGACTTCGAAATCAACACCGCCCCGCCGACCATCGTCCTGAGCACTACCACGCTCGAGCACAACATGTGGCGCGGCACCGACCTGCCGGTCGACCTACTCTACGTGAGCAACGGCACCGCCGGCACCACTCTGAACTACACGATCAGCTCGTCCGCAACGTGGCTGGACATCTCTCCGAATTCAGGCAGCAACAACGGCGAGCAACCCGACACGATCGCGGTCTCCTACAACACCAGCGCGTTACCGCTGGGTACAACAACGACCAGCATCGTGGTCACCGATGCCGCGGCCTCAAACTCGCCACAGAGTGTGAGTGTAACTCTGCACGTGTATACACCTGGGGATTTCGACCACGACTCCGATGTGGACTGCACTGATTTCGGCCATCTGCAGACGTGCTTTACCGTGCCTGGCGAACAGCCTGCCGCCGGCTGCACCGACGCCGATCTGAACCTGGACGACGCGGTCAACGAACTCGACGCAGACGTCTTCATCAATTGCAGCGGAGGCCCCGCACAGCCGCCGGGGTGCTGATGGCGAATCGTGGATCGCTAGTCTGGACACTACCGGATGGCGGTGTATTCCTCCAGCAGCCGTAAGTACACGCGGTACTGCTCGATGGACACGCCTGGCGGTGTCTGATGGTCGACACTAGGGATGAATCCGCCTGTCTGCATCAGCGGGACCAGGCGTTCGAACTCCTGTCGCATGGCCGCTTCTCCGCGGTTCATGGTCATTTTGTCGAAGTGGCCGATCATCCGCAGGCTGGGGTACTGCTGGCGCATCGCCATGCCGTCGACCTTGGCCTGGCGTTCCAGCGGCAGCACGCCGATCACGCCCACCTCCTGCAGCCAGGGCACCAGCTTGGTCACGTCGCCGTCGGTATCCACGATGAGCAGAATGTTGTGCTCGTTCAACCGGGCCACCAGCTTGCGATAGTACGGTGCGAGGAACTCCTCGAAAGTCTGTTGTGAGATCATCGGCCCATGGTTGTAGGACATGTCCTCGGCCAGAGTCATGAAGGTCGGAACGCACACATCGAGCATCTGATCCAGCAGTCTCAGATTGAACTGCAGCAGATCCTCGTTGATGCGATGGATCAACTCCGGCTGGTCGTAAAACCCCAAGCATAATCGCTCGAAGTTCATCAGCGTCCGCGGAAACCAGAAGAATCCCTCGAACGTGCACCACACCACCGCATCGCCGCACCGCTGCCGCTCGGCCCAGGGCTGCATGGACTGGATGGCCTCACCATGCGAGGGAAACAACTGCGGCCGAATGCGCAGATAGTCGTCCATGTTGGCCACGATGCCTTCGACGTGATGCTGCGTAGCCTCGATGGTCGCTTCGGTGGTGCTGAACCAGAACTGCTGATACGGGTCCAGCCCGAAGTACTCGGCGATCTCGAACACCTGACTGAACTTCAGCTCCGGCGGCAGCCCCTCGCCATGCCATCGAGCGATGGTCTCGTCCCACCACAT
>JBJKSL010000318.1:0-4394 GCA_046704145.1 Phycisphaerae bacterium | reverse complement strand
CCTTGACCGAACCGTGGAACAGCAGTACTCCGCGTGCGATGATACCAACCGTCGAGCACAGCTCCGCCAGCTCGTGCAGAATGTGCGAGCTGATAACGATAGTCTTGCCCATGCGATGCAGTTCTTTGAGCAGCTCGCGAATCTCGATGCGTGCCCGCGGGTCCAGGCCGCTGGCCGGCTCATCCAGCAGCAGCACGCGAGGATCGTGCAGCAACACACGGGCGATGCTCAGCCGCTGCTTCATGCCACGCGAGAGGGAGTCAACCAGGGCCTCGCGCTTGTAGGTCAGATCGGTCAGGTCCAGGATGTCGCCGACGATCTTCGTTCGCTCTTTGCCGACAATGCCGTACGCAGAGGCGAAGAACTCGAGGTACTCCTGCACGACCATATCGTTGTAGGCGCCGAAGAAGTCCGGCACATAGCCGATCAACGGGCGGATCAGCCGTGACTGATATCCGACTACGTGGCCGCACACGCGTGCCTCACCCCATGTCGGCTGCAACAGCGTAGCCAGAATCTTAATGGTCGTAGTCTTGCCCGCACCGTTGGGGCCGATGTAGCCGAAGCACTCGCCCTCCTCGATGTTGAGATGCAGGTTGTTCAAGGCGACCAGTTCGCCGTACTTCTTGGTCAGATTGATAGTCTCAATGATCACGAATTTGGTCCGTTGTCTGTTCCGCGTTCTGTTGTCCGCGTTCTGTTGTCCGCGTTCTGTTGTCCGTGGTCTATTGTCCGGTCTGTTGTCCGCGGCGAGCTGTCCGCTGGTGCGGGAATCCCTTCCCGCACCCACTCTCCGCGGGAATCCTTTCCCGCGATTTATCCGGCTTCCTCACTGCACCGGCACGAAAAATCGATACATCACCACCGACCGAGCCGGCTTGATGGCCTTCCAGTCGTCCACGTCGCTCGAATCCGGACTCCGCCGACACAACCGCAACGGCCCCGGGTCCTCGCTGAAACCGATGAACACCGCCGTATCGCCCTCCCAGGTAGACGATATATCGAGCTGCTGGCCGTGGCTGCGAACCAACTCCTCGCCCGGCCTGGTCAGCCCCATGACGACCGGATCGTTGAAGAAGCTCAGCAGCAGCAGCGACGGCACGTACGGCGGGGCCGTCACCGCCAGCAAGCCTTGCTCGCGTCGCCGCTCCTTGGCGTCGCGCGTATCGGCAACCGCCAGTTGGCTCATGCACTGGCCCAGCATCGCTCTCAGATTCGGAGGCGACCAGGCCTCGGGCTTCGTCTTCTCACCGGTCAGCTCGTCGATCTTGTCAGCCATCCCCGGCTTGTGCGTCTGCTTGTATTCCTCTTCCATGAAGCGGTCTATGGGCGACCAGGTGACCCGTTCGCCGTTGCCAAGCTTCGGAATAACATAGACCAGCGGAATGGTCGACGTCCGCGTAATCACGTAACAATCGTGGAGATTGGTGCCCAGCTGATTTTCGATCCAACTGGAGGCGTCCAGCCGACCGTCCTGCGGCCCCCGCCGACGAAGCGATGCCGTAACTCTGCCATCAAGGGTGCCCCGCCAAGCGGCTTCAAATTGCTTGAGCGTCGCCCTTATAGGCACCGAACGCAGTTCTCCCAAGGTGGCCACGCCTTCATACTGCCGCGGGACAGAAAAACGACTCTGCTGACCGGCCAGCCCTTCCGACACTTGAGGACGCAATTGCGCCCGCGTCTCCTTGTCCTCGGCGGGCTGCAGCCACTTGCTCGGTACGCACAAATCCGTAACCGTGTGAGATGCAGTCTTGAGGCCGAGGTAACTGGTGGCCTCCGCTTCAAACGAGCCTGCCCGGCCGTCCACGACAGTCATTTCGTGTACGCCCTGGCCGATGGTTCGCACCACCTGGACAGCGGCCAGACTCAGCCCACTCGCCGCCGCGGCAATAAACGCCGACAGCACCCACGCATGGCGGACCGCATTCTTCCGCTTCAGCCAGCCCCAACTGCCCGCCGTGACCACCACGATGTAGGCAATAACGAACCCGAACGCGAACGTGAAGTAAAAGCCGCTGGTGGTCTGAAACGCAGTCTGGGCGGCGACGCGACTGAAGACATCCACGAAATCCATGCGACCTTGAGAGCTGTCGGCTTCGAAGTAACGGCGCGCCTGCGGCAGAAGGTCGCGAAGCAGGCTGTCGTCTTTGGGGGCGACCGAGAAAAGGTCCTGCAACGCCGCCGGGACGAGAATTATCTGCCCACGGCCGCAACTCCGCCGGGCGATCCAGATCTGCTCGTCGCCCTTGGGAGAACGCGGCCGAACCGCCCTCGCATCACTCGCCAGCGAGCTCATGGGCATCGGACAGTAGGCGATGTCCGGCAGCTTGCTGTCTTTGTTCTCCGCCGAGTCATCCAACAGGCTTTGCAGCACCTGCGACTCGCTACTGGGTTTAGTACCGCCCAGGTGTGCGGGCAAATACGGACCGAACTTGCTGGCCGCCAGAACATTCCAATCCTTGCCCACACCGACGATCAGCTTGCCGCCGCGCAGCACCCATTCCAACAGCGCCTCGTTCTGCACGCCGTCCAACGAACTTGGCTGCGGAGCATCCCACACAATCGCGTCGACCATGTCGTAGCCTGCGGTCGCATCCGGCAGTTGCGTCTGCCCAAGGTGCATGACGACCGCACGCGTCGGGCGATTCGGATCGTTCAACCTGTCCAACTGATTCACTGTCCGGCGAGAGATGTCCAGCACGACCACCGAGTTCGCCGGTGCGGGGATCACCTGCCGCGGCGGAGCCAATACGCTGATCGGCTGATCCTTGTCGTCATGCAGTTTGGCCAGTCGGCCGCTGCTGTCGTACACGTGCACGCTGAACGGTGCCGGGCCGTCGTACCCGAAGCCATTTGTGTAGCCGCCGCTAGCATCATCCGGTGCCCCACCGGGAACGTACAGGTAGAACCGCCTGGTACCGCGAACCGAGACATCGAGGCGAGCCACCACCTCATCACCGTCCGCATCTCTCTGACGCACTTCGATGCGGCCGTCGAACTGGTCGCCATCATCATTGACGAGTTCCACCAGGACCGGCGTCCATCGCCCCACGCGATAGAAGTCGCCGCTCGCCGGCGATGGCACACCACAGCCCCCCTGGAAGCCGACCCTGACCACCTGCCCCCGCAGGTGCACTGCCTCGGCCGGCAACGCAGCCCACGACAGGACGGCACAGCAGGCCAACCCCGCCAGCACCGCCCGTAGGCCTCCCCTACCACTTCTGACCGAAGATGCCGCCATTCGTCGCTCCGTGGTGGCCGAAATCCACTCGGTCGACCACCTCCGCCCATCAATATACACGCAACTCCGGCGAACCGCTTCACACCTCCCGGCGCGGACGACCACGCTCGGCCGTGCAGAAACAAAAAGCTGGAGCGGCTCAGAGCCCTTGGTCTTAGACGCTCGACGCTATCTCATGTTACCGCATAAAGATGCAACTCGCATCTATCCCCATGCCGCCGTACGCTCACGGGATTTCCCGAGTGTGTCAGTTTTTCGTCTTCAACCTCGACAATTCGACCTCGACAATCAGTCGCACTTGACCGGGCAAGAAGCGCCGTCTAAATTCTCGATATGGCGACCCCCAAAGAGCGAGTCCAAGCGGTACTTCGCGGCCAGTCCCCGGATCATCCACCTGTGAGTTTTTGGCATCATTTCCCGCCGCACCAGGTTACCGGCCAGGCCGCCATCGAGGCCCACATGGACCACCTCGAGAAGTACGAGCTCGACTTCCTCAAGGTGATGAACGATCACCATTTCCCGCGCGGCCGGCTGAAGGTAGCCCGCAAAGCCAGCGATTTGAAGGCCATCGAGGTCCTGCCTGGCGACGATCAGGGCTTCGTCGGGCAACTCGAAGTACTGCAAGGCCTTCGTGCACGCATGGGCAACGATATCCTCATGTGCACGACCATCTTCAACCCCTGGGCGCTGCTCAGGTACCTCACTCTCCCACCGTCAGACAAGCACGGGCCGCCGGTACTCGAAACGCCAAACGACGAGCGAGATCAGACCATCTCGGCCATGCTCAAAGAGGATCGCGCCGCCGTTACAGCCGCCTTGGAAGCGATCGGCGAGTCCCTGGCCAACTTCGCCCGTGAGTGCATCCAGGCGGGGGCCGACGGCGTCTTCTTGTCCGTCCGCGACGACTGGGTCAACACGTCAGCCAACGGCCCGGACACCTACGACGACATGGTGCGGCCGCAGGACCTGCGCATTCTCGGAGCCGCCTCTGCCGGCAAGTTCAACATGGTGCACGCTTGCGGCCGGCCGCAGAACTTCGCCGCTTTTGCTGCCTATCCCGCCCACGTCATCAACTGGGCCGATCGCTCCGCCGGGCCAAGCATCGCCTACGCGCGCGACCGAGTGAAGCCGGCCATCGCCGCTGGCGTGGACA
>JBJKSL010000317.1:0-4783 GCA_046704145.1 Phycisphaerae bacterium | reverse complement strand
CCTTATCGCCGTGGGCTTCTGGAACTTCCTCGGGGCAGGCATCTTCGGCTTCCTCATCAATCTGCCCATCGTCAGCTATTACGAGATCGGCACGCAGTTCACCGCCAATCACGGGCACGGGGCCATGATGGGCGTCTACGGCATGCTGGCCATGGGCTTCTTCATGTTCGTGGCCCGCTATTTCATCCCGCCGGACCGCGCCAGCGAACGAGCGATGAAGGTCTCGTTCTGGAGCCTCAATATCGGCCTGGGCTGGATGCTCTTTGTCAATCTGTTCCCCATTGGCCTGCTGCAACTCGCCGACGCATTCCAGAACGGCTATTGGCACGCGCGCGAGCTCAGCTTCTTCAGGCAGCCGCACGTCCGAGTCATCGAATGGATGCGACTTCCGGGAGACGTGCTGTTCATCGTCGGGGGCATCCTGCCCATCGTGTACCTGGCCATCCGCATGTTCGCGCAGCGTCGACGGTATCGCCCGTTGCCGCCGGAAATGCCCACCGAAGAGTTCACCTCGTACGAGTTGGCGTGAACGGCGTACTCAATCCGCATCCTTTGGCGCCGCCCCGATGGGTTTGCCGAGGACCTTTTCGACCGCCTTGCGCGGCAGCAGTATTGCCAGTCCCTTGAGCCGCAGATAATCCTCGTCGTAGTACATGTAGCCCGGAGGCTTGGCATTGTAGGACTGCGTGCTGGAATCCTTGATCAGGTACCACCATCGGCCTGCACGCTGCTGGCAGCCGACGATGTGCACGACGTGATCGTCAGTCGTGCTCTCGTTGGCAAGCCGCATTTGCCGGGCGCCGTCGTCGATGAACTTCGACGGCACATCAAAGCTCGGCACGACGGCCACGCCCTTGCGATAGTAGAAGCCCGGTTCGCTGATGTCCGTGGACAGGCAGACGGTGCCGCCCGCAAGCACAGTCTCGCGGATCACGCGTGAGAATTCGTCAAGCGGCACGTTGTAGTAGGCCGTACTCAGCCACCAGTTGTCCGGCACATCGAGTTTGCACCACTCATGCCACGGCTGGCTCACGGTCGACATAACGGCCATATAGTCACCAGGATCGAGCTTGATCGCGCGGTCGAGATACTCGCGAGGCATCATCTTTACGCCGTCGACAACCACCGTTTCCGGCGGTGGGCCCATGTATCGATCAAGAATCCCGCGAATGCCCTTGAGCATGCGGCCCTCGTCCCAGTCGCCCTTCTTCTGGCACGCATGAAGAAACCCGTCCATCTTCGCGTACATGGCGCGGTCGTCAGCCGGCCCAGGTCCAGCCAACAACCCCTGGTAGGAAGCTGCCGGCACGATGCCGTACATCGTCCAGATGCGAAGAATAGCGTTCGGCTCAGACCCGCGGCCAAACTGTGACTCGCCTCGCTGGCGGATGAAGCGGCGGGCTTTCTCGACCGACTCCCAGTAGACCGTCCAGGACTCCGACAGCCGCAGTTTGCTGCCGTTGACACGTTGCGTCTCTGATTCCATGAACGAGGTCGCCGCAAACGCCCAGCATTGCCCGGTAAGCCCCTGCGATACCGGCGGCTGATGCCACGCTCTCTGGAACTCATCGGGCGAGGTAGGCAGATCGAGGCCGGTCAGATCGAGGCGGAGCACTTTCCGCTCTTTCGCAGTGCGAGGCCCACCGCTCTGCCGTTCGAGTTGTGCCTTGTACGCATCGACCTCGTTCACAATGATCGGCTTGTCATGACGGCCGCTCTGCGCATACGCCGAGGTGGTCACGGCTGACGCCAGGAATAAGACCATCATGCAGGCAGATTTCATCACGTTCGCCCTCCGAATGGGTTGGCAGCAGGTCTCCGTTAGCATATCCCCAGCCCCTTGGAGCACCAAGGGATGGGGCACGCAATTCCAGAACGCGTTTCCAGAATCTCAGAGTTCCAGGGATCCAGGGTTGAATTGAGCACTCTGGAATTCTTGAACCCTGAAACTCTGGATCTGGAACTCCGGAGCCCTGGAACCTTTCTTTTTGCTTGCACACAATCTTGTCTCCCGTTTCAATAGAGGCCGATGGATGAATTGCCCCTCACGCCGCCGGTGCTGGTCTCCGCCTACGCCAACGGCGTGTTTCCCATGGCTGTCGAGGGCGAGATCGAGTGGTTCAGCCCCGACCCGCGAGCAATCATCCCGCTGGACGAGTTTCACGCCTCCAAGACGCTCATGCAGACCTACCGCCAGGGCCGCTTCGAGATTCGGCTGAACACCGCCTTCGAAGCAGTCATGCGCGCCTGTGCCGACCGGCTTGAGGGCACCTGGATCAGTGAGGAAATCATCGCCGCCTACGTTCGGTTGCACGAACTCGGCCTGGCCCATTCGGTGGAGGCGTGGCGGGAGGGCGAACTGGCCGGCGGACTCTACGGCGTGGCCCTCGGCGGGGCCTTCTTCGGCGAGTCTATGTTCAGCCGGCAGCGGGACGCATCCAAGATCGCTCTGGTCGCCTTGGTCGAACGCCTGCAAGCACGAAGCTTCAGCCTACTGGACGTGCAATTCCTGACCAGTCACCTGGAACGCTTCGGAGCCGTCGAAATCCCCCGCGATGAGTACCTCGACCGCCTGGAGGAGGCCGCCCAGCAGGAAGTGCGCTTCGTCGATTGACTCCCGCTGGCACGAATCTGCCGATATAATGCTGACCATGCCAGGGACAGGGACGTCCATAACCGAGCCGACACTCATCAGCGACGAGATCTACGTCCGCAACATGGCCGCTCTGTTCCGCTCCGATGGCAGGCTTGCTCAGCGCATCGACGAAGTTCAAGACGACGGCACGGTGATCGTCGAGCAGAGCAAAGCCGGTGTACCCACCGCATCCGTGCGCGATGCCGCCACCGGTCGTACCCTGCAGTTGCACAGCCGTTTCGACCCGCTGGGCGAGGCCAAACGTCTGGCCGACAGCGTCAACGTCGGCGAGGATTTCTGCTACATCGTCAGCGGCTTCGGCCTTGGCCACCACATCAACGCGATCAAGGCACGACTGAAGGGCGATGCCTTCATCATCGCGATCGAGCCCAACCTGCAGATCCTCAAAAAGGCATTGGAGACTGTCGATCTTGCCGACCTGTTTCCCGGCGGGCGTTGCATCATTATCACCAGTCTCGACAAGGGCGAACTGCAGACCCGGCTCGAGCCGCACAACAACCTGATGATGATCGGCACGCAGTTCGTATCGCACCCGGCATCTGAACGGCTGGCCCCCGACTTTCACAACGCCATGCGACGCCTGCTCACCGATCACATGACCTACTGCCGCATGAGCCTGGTAACCCTCGTGGCCAACTCGCGGCTGACGAACAAGAACGTCGCCAACAATCTGCCGACCTTCCTGGCCACGCCGCCCATCGACATCCTGCGCGACCGCTTCAAGGGCTATCCCGGCATCGTCGTTTCTGCCGGCCCCTCGCTGCGCAAGTACATCGACCAGCTCGCGAAGCTCCAGGGCCGAGCCGTCATCATCGCCGTGCAGACCACCTACAAGATGCTGCGCGACCGCGGCATCGAGCCTGACTTTGTCACTTCGCTGGACTACCACGAAGTGTCACGGCGATTCTTCGAGGGCATTGACGATTTCGGCAACACTCATTTGGTGGCGGAGCCGAAGGTCACCTGGCACGTGGTCGACACCTACAAGGGTCACATTTCGCTGCTGGCAAATGACTTTGCGACGACCGTGCTAGGCGAGCCACTTGCCCGTCGCGGCGGCCTCAAAGCAGGTGCCACCGTCGCGCATCTGGCCTTCTATCTTGCGCTGCATCTGGGATGCGAGCCGGTCGCGGTCGTCGGGCAGGACCTCGGTTACAGCGGTCACGTCTACTACACGCCGGGCGTGGCCTACCACGACCTCTGGCGGCCGGACCTCAATCGCTTCTGCACCATGGAGATGAAAGAGTGGGAGCGCATCGTCATGCTCCGCAAGCTGCTCATGAAGGTCAAGGACATCGACGGTCATGAGATCTACACTGACGAGCAGCTGTTCACGTATCTCCAGCAGTTCGAGGGCGACTTCGCGCAACTGCCACCCGGTCGAGTCATCGACGCGACGGAGGGCGGTGTACGTAAGTCAAACACTGCAATCATGAGCCTCGCCGAGGTTGCCGAGCGTTACTGCTCGCGGCCGATACCGCCGGAAGCTTTCGCTTATCGCCAGCAGGCCAACTGGTGGGATCCTTCGCGGCTGGAGGCCGGCCGCAAGCATGTGCAGTCACGCATCGGCGAAATCGACAAGCTGCTGGACGTCTGCCATCGACTGATCGACGCCCTCAAGACGATGCAAGGCCTGGTGGACACGCCCGCCGAGTTCAACCGGCGGATCGCCGAAGTGGACGCCCTGCGGCTGGAGGTCAAAGCTCAGGACCGCGCATACCGCATGGTCAGCAGCGTCACGCAGCACGCTGAACTGCAGCGCTTCGCCGCAGACCGCCGGCTGAGCCTCGCCGACCTCGACGGCAAGTCCTACGCCCGTCGGCAACTCGAACGCGACATCCGCTTCGCTGAAGCCATCGTCGAAGGCTGCGAGGCGTTGAAGGCAATCTTGGCCGAATGCGTCTGCCGATTGGAGGCAGCGAGATGAAAGCTGCCGCTGGTATGGGAACCACTGGTATGGGATTCACAATCGCTGGCACGGGAACCGCTGGCACGGGAATCTCAATCGCTGGTGCGGGAATCCCTTCCCGCACCCACTCTTGCGGGAATCATTTCCCGCGATTACGGCGCCGCACAGTTTCATGTTCGCGGGAACGGATTCCCGCGTTAAGAGGTACGGGAAAGGAT
>JBJKSL010000316.1:0-13756 GCA_046704145.1 Phycisphaerae bacterium | reverse complement strand
GTTTGGAACTGCTCAACCCTCCGCAGAACGCCAGCTCACTCGACACCCTGGAGTTCCGCCTGCCTGCTCCGCTTAACGATCCCACCGTGCGCATTTTCTACTGGGACAACCAGCGCATCTCCGGCCTGATGACCGGACTCAGACTGGCCACCGGCGGCCGACTCGTACCCTGGTCGCCTCCGATGACAGACTCCCGGACCGCGCCCTGAATCAGGAAATATTGCCGTCGTTGCCGCGTTGTGCTTTGATAGGGCCACTCGCCACGCATTTTCGTGAACTGCTAGCGCAGTTACTGAATGCTACCAACCTCGACGGAGGACAGAGAACAAACCATGAAAGCTCTACTCTATCCCTGCGTAAACTCGCGCTGCCTGCAATCCTGTATCATGATGTTGGCCGCTGTGAGCGTGTTTGCCTCGAGGCCGGCCGTTGCCGCCGAGCGCAAGCCCAACCTGCTGTTCGTGTACACCGACGACCAGCGATGGGACGCCATGGGCGTCGTGCAGCGTGAGCAGGCCGACCATGCCCGCTTTCCCTGGTTCACCACACCGCACATGGATCGCCTTGCCGCTGAGGGCGTACGCTTTCGCAACGCCTTCGTGACCATGTCGTTGTGTGCTCCCAGTCGGGCCGCCTTCCTCACCGGGAGATACAACCACCTCAACGGCGTCGTCAACAACCACACGCCCTTTCCTGTAGACAGCGTCACATATGCGACCCTGCTGCGCTCCGCAGGCTACACCACTGCCTACATCGGCAAGTGGCACATGGGTTCACAGCACGGCCAGCGTCCGGGCTTTGACTACTCCGCCAGCTTTGTGGGCCAGGGGCGGTACGTGGACTGCCCCATCGAGATCAACGGCAAGTCCACGCCTACCAGCGGCTGGGTGGACGATGTTACAACCGACTACGCTATCGACTTCATGAAGCAGCATCGCGACAAGCCTTTCGCTATGACCATCGGATACAAGGCCACGCATGGGCCTTTCGATCCGCCCGCACGTGCAAAGTCGCGATTTGAGGGCGAAACCGCTCGCCGCGTCCCCAGCATGGATGTGTTCCCCAGCTATCGTTTCGAGGGGCTGGACTCGCTGGTGGACACGCCCCCCGGCAAGGCGATGGACAAAGTCAAGCTGGACTACTTCCGTTGCATCTCGGCTGCGGACGACAACCTCGGTCGCCTGCTCGACGCGCTCGACAAGCTCGGCCTGGCGGACGACACCGTGGTCATCTACAGCAGCGACAACGGCTACTACAACGGAGAGCATCACCTGGGCGACAAGCGCTCCGCCTACGACGAGTCTCTGCGAATTCCCATGATCGTGCGCTACCCGCGCCGTGTCCCCAAGGGCGTCGCACGCGACGAGATGGTGTTGAACATCGATGTGGCTCCGACGCTGCTCGACCTTGCCGGAGTGCCCGTGCCTGCCGAGATGCAGGGCCTCAGTTGGAAGCCGCTGCTCACAGGCAAGCAGACCACTTGGCGGAAGGCGTTCCTGGCCGAGTACTTCCAGGAGAGCACGTATCCCGGCACGCCGACTCTGGTAGCCGTTCGCACCGATACGGCTAAGCTCATCAAGTATCCCGGCCATGAGGAGTGGACGGAACTGTTCGACCTGGCCAAGGATCCGTATGAGACCGAGAACCTCGTGCAGGACCCTGCACACCACAGTCTGCTGGCGGAGATGAATAAGCAGTTCGACGAGCAGGCAAAGCTCACCGATTACGCGGTCCCACCGTACGCCGACAAGGTTACCGCTGGAGCCGCCAAGGCTGCGCAGCGTAAAGCAGCTGCCAGGAAAGCACGCCGGGCCAACAAGAAAGCTGCAGAGTAATCGCTGGAAGGTTCGTCGAAGCGCCTACAACTCAAACTCGCTGTGAGCATAAACAAATCCGACGCACGAACGATGGTTTCGTCGTGCGTCGGATTGGAAAATGCGATCGCAAATCCGCAAGCAGTTGCAGGCCTACAGAGCCTCGACGACCAGGTCGCCGACCTCGCGGGTGCCGTAGCCCATTCTGCCGGCCGACTGGCTCTTCATCTTCGGGCAGGTCTTCTTGATGGCTTCCTCGATACGGTTGCCGGCCCGCTCGACGGCAGCATCCTTCTTCTGACCGCCGACCACGCGGAGGAGCATACCCATCGAGGCGATGGCCGCGATGGGGTTGATCACGTTCTTGCCGGTGTACTTGGGAGCACTGCCGCCCATGGGCTCGAACATGCTGACCCCGTTGGGGTTGATGTTGCCGCCGGCCGCCACGCCGAGGCCGCCCTGAATCATGGCGGCGATGTCGGTGATGATGTCGCCGAAGAGGTTGGGCACCACGATGGTGTCGTAGAACTCGGGGCTCTTGACGAACCACATGCAGCAGGCGTCGACGTGGTTGTAGTCACGCTGGATGTCCGGGTAGTCCTTCTCGCCGATCTCGTTGAAGGCGCGGAACCAGGTGCTGCCGCAGTAGGTCAGGACGTTGGTCTTGTGCACGAGAGTGAGCTGGCCCTTGCCGAGGCCGTTCTTCTTTTTGGCACGGGCCAGGTCGAAGGCATAACGCAGGCAGCGCTCGACGCCGAAGCGGGTCGTGATCATCTCCTGGGTGGAGATTTCCTGGGCAGTGTCCTTGCGGACGATGCCGCCGGTGCCGGCGTAGAGGTCTTCAGTGTTCTCGCGGATGACGTCGAAGTTGATGTCCGCCGGAGTCTTGTCCTTCAGCGGGCTGTCCACGCCGGGGTACAGGTGCACCGGACGCAGGTTGATGTACTGGTCGAGCGTAAACCGCAGATGCAGCAGCAGACCCTTCTCGAGAATGCCCGGGGCGATGTCCGGGTCGCCGACGGCGCCGAGATAGATGGCGTCATACTTCTTGAGCTCGGCGATCTCGTCATCGGTAATAACCGGGATGTTCTGCTGCTTGGGGTCTCCACCGCGAGCGAGGTAGCGCTTGCCGGAGAAATCGAAGTCGGTCGTCGAGTACTGGAAGTCCTCCTTGGCGGCCACCGCCTTGAGAGCCTTGAGGCCCTCGGCTACGACTTCCGGTCCCGTCCCGTCACCACCGATGACTGCAATCTTCAACACGATGCGTACTCCTGGTCTGTGATCCAATGAGCGGCGGGGATTGAGCCCCGCTCGGCCCCATGAGGGCAAACGGCCCTTCCGCCTGTTTCGGACCCCAAACCGTATCAGAACGGCGGCAGTGGTTCAAGTTTTGGCTGTGAAATATGGGCCCAAGCGGTGCGTTAGTCCGCTTGTGGGCTACCGGTTGCGGACGTACTATGCCCCCAGGGGGCGGCGCAAGCACGGGGTATCTTCGACATTGTCAGCCTGGAGGACGGATATGATTTTCCGGCGATACACACTTGACCGCTTCACTTTAATGGCCGTGGCCGTCGCCATGGCCGCAGTGCCCGGGAGCGTCTCTGCCCAGTCTGCCCCACCGGCTTCGGAGCAGGGAGGCGGCCCCAAGCCCAACATCCTCTTCGTCTTCGCCGACCAACTCCGCTATCGCGCGCTGGGCATCGACGGCAATAAGGTCGTAAAGACGCCGAACCTGGATCGGCTGGGCCGGCAGGGCTTGGTGTTCGACCAGGCCTTCTCGTGCGATCCGATCTGTTCGCCTTATCGCGCCCAACTGGTGACCGGTAAGTACGGCTTCGCCAACGGCGTGGTGGACAACGAGTACAAGCTCAAGGACGGCCAGATCACCCTGCCAATTGCCCTGAAGACCGCCGGCTATCAGACCGCCTACGTGGGCAAGTGGCACCTGGGCGAAGGGCCGTACACGCCGGATAAGCGTTACGGCTTCGACTACATGGCTGCCTACAACTGTGAGCATGCCTATTACAAGACACAGTACTACGAAAACGAACGCGGGCCGATCAAGTTCGGCGTTTGGGCTCCGGAAGGTGAGACCGAACTGGCCATTCGCTTCATGGAGAAACACCAGCGCGAGAACCCGAATACTCCGTTCGCCCTGCTCATGAGTTGGGCTCCGCCGCACTGGCCATACGATCAATACCCGGACAAGTACAAGATCTACGACCCCGCCAAGGTCGATCTGCTGCCCAACGTGCCCGTGCAGATGGCGGCCTTCGCCCGTAAAGAGATCGCCAACTACTACGGCAACATCACCGGCCTGGACGAGCAGATGGGCAAACTGCTGGAAACGCTGGATCGGCTGGGCATCGCGGACAACACCATCGTCTGCTTCTCATCCGATCATGGCGACCATCTGAGCAGCCACGGCTTCGTCAAACCCGGCGACAAGTGGATGCACCACTCCATGCGGGCCTCCAAAGCCACGCCTTACGAAGAGGCCGCACATATTCCATTCCTCGTGCGCTTCCCGCGTCGGGTAGCCGCCGACCGTCGCACGCCAGCCCTCTTTGCCAGTGTCGATGTGATGCCGACGTTGCTGGGCTTGTGCGGCGTGAAGGTGCCCAAGGGTGTGCAGGGCCACGATCTGTCTTACGTGGTAACGGGCCAGGACGGCCCACCGCTGCCGGACTCGGTTTATCTGCAGAATCTGGGTGTGGGCTGGCCGAATCGCTCCAAGTGGGTTGGTTTTTGGCGGGGTGTGCGAACCGATCGCTGGATGTATGCTCGTTGGCTCGGGGACGATCACGAGCCGTTTCTGTTCGACCTGAAGAACGATCCCTACGAGATGCAGAACCTTGCCGGCAAGCCCAAGTTTGCCAAAGTTCAGGAGAAGATGGAGGAACGCCTCAAACAATGGATGGCCGAAACCGGTGATACTTTCGACACCGGTCCGCGCGACGCGAAAGGCATGCTGAAGCTCGGCCAGAAGTTCGCCAACGAAAAGTGGGAACAGCAGTAGAATGATCAGAGCCGGGTTCTGTGAACCCGGTGCCCTTGGAATTCAAAGGGACGCGTCAATCGGATCGTACCGGGTGCAATCGAACCCGGCTCTGAGGACGTGTCGATGCATATTACCGATAAGACACGATCGCCATGAACAAGCTTCGACTCTTTACACCGGGTCCCACCATGGTGCCGCCGGAGGTTACCGCCGCCATGTGCGGGCCCATGGATCATCATCGCACAGCCGGACATCGGGCCATCTTCCGGGAGGTCACGGAGAACCTGCAGTACATCTTTCAGACGCAATCTCCGGTCTGCATCGTTACCGGCAGTGGTACGGCAGCGATGGAGGCCGCCATCGTCGGCGTCGGCTCTCCGAAGAGCAAGGCGTTAGTCCTGGCGGGTGGCAAGTTCGGCGAGCGCTGGGCCAAGGTCTGCAAGGCGTACGGCATCAACCACACCGCGCATCACATGGAGTGGGGAACCGGGCCCAAGGCAGAGCTGGTCGCCGACCTGCTCGCACACGACGCAGCCATCGACACGGTCATTGTGACTGACAGCGAAACCAGTACCGCCGCCATCGCGGACCTGCAGGGTATCGCCGCCGTCACGCGAGAGCGCGATTGCCTGCTCGTGGTCGACGGCATCACCAGCGTTGGAGCGGTGCCGGTGAAGATGGATGAATGGGGCGTGGATGTCATCGTCACCAGTTCACAAAAGGCACTGATGACGCCGCCCGGCCTGGGCTTCGTTGCAGTCAATGACCGCGCGTGGCAGCGGATCAACTCATTCGTATCCGAGCCGGTGTATCTGTGCCTCAAGGCCTACCGCAAAGGCCTGCCGACTGACGATCACCCCTACACGCCGGCGATCACCCTGCTCATGGGCTTGCGCAAGGCTCTGCAGATGATGCGCGAGGAAGGCATCGCCAACATCTGGGCGCGCACGGCCAGGCTCGCGCAGGCTACACGGGCGGCGGTGCAGGCCATGGGCCTGCGCGTGTTTGCCCAAGATCCTTCCGACTCGCTGACCGCCGTGCTGCTGCCCGACGGCTTCGACGAGAAGGGCTTCCGCCGCCGCCTCCGCGAGGAGTACGGCATCCTGGTCGCCGGCGGTCAGGACCAACTCGCCGGCCGCGCATTCCGCATCAACCACATGGGCTACGTCGATGCGACCGACACCCTCGGGGCTTTGGCGGGCATCGAACTGCTGCTCTCGCAGATGGGCCACAAACTTGAGCTCGGAGCCGGCGTAGCCGCTGCCATGCGCGTACTTCATCGCTGATCTTTTGGTGACCGCCGTCCGCCCAATCGAGTGCAAATTATCGGACCAGCCTGGCTTCTCCATACAGCAGCACCGTATAAATTCTGCCAGGGTAGCAATTTCGGCCGCCTTCTGGCTGCATAGAGCGTATGACTCTCACCGCGAAATCATCCCGTCGATAAAAATGAGCCACGGAAAGATGTCCAGATGCCCGATAACTACTGCAGGAGTCCGCGTTTAAAGGACTTGGCGGACCGGGTTTCTGGATTTGCATGAATGACGCTTTCTGGCGGCAAGATACTCCATGGCAGAGGGGTGCACTCTGGCGAAGAGAAGCGCCCCGGCAGCAGGACACGCTTTGGCGCAAGGCCCGCGGCAGGTCTGTCGCGGATGGGCGGAGCGTTGTTGCTCGTCTTGCTGCTGGCGATGAGCTCGCAGGCGGCTCATGCCGCGCCTTCCGATGTGCGCGTAGGTATCCTGCTGGACCCGCACAAGACCTGTCGGGCGGTCGCTGCCGTGGCCGAGAAGGCGCTTCGCGAGCACGGATACCAAGTCGAGTCTGTCGAACTGCCCCAGCGAATCGACGGCCTTACGGAAGGGACAGAGCAGGATTCGCAGCCCGCCGCTGCGAAGACCACGCAGGCTAGCGACGCATATCTGGCGTCAGTCAAGAAGGCTGTCGATCATCTACGTCAGACAAAGCCGACCCTGGTCATTAGTCTGGGGGAGGAAGGCACGGCACTGGCTCTGAAAGACACTCAACAGATACCTGTCGTCTTCAGCATGGTGCCCAACGTTCTGGACTCTCCGTTCGTGGTGAACGGCAAGATGAAGAGCGGCCGCTTGGCAGGCGTGGCCATTGATGTTTCCCCCAAACAGCAGTTGGAGTGGATCGGCCGGGTTCAGCCCAACAGTCCCAAGATCGGCATCCTTTACAGTGAAAGATCGAAACACACCGTCGCGGCTATCGCTGAGGAGTCATCCAAGACCAGCATCACCATAGCGCCTATTCTGGCATCGCGTGAGGCGTTCCCTAAGGCTATCGACGATCTGAACGCGGCAAGGTGCGACGGCATACTCATGATCGCCGACGCCCAGGTATACAACCTCGCCTGTCTCAGGCGCGTGCTGCTGTGGGGCGTTCGCCAGAGGAAGACGGTGTGGGCATTTTCCGACAGCCTGGTCAAAGCGGGGGCCTGTGCAGCCATCTATGTGGATTATGAAGCCGTCGGAAGCCAGACTGCCGCGGTTGCTCAGAAAATCATCTCGGGCGCGAAACCTGCGAGCATCGGTCTTCAGTATCCCGACAAGTTACAGACAGCCATCAACGTGCGCACGGCGGAGTTGGTCGGATTGTCGATTCCGCGGAACGTGCTTGACAGCGTGAGCGTTAAATTCGGCACAGAGAAGTAAGCGAATCCATCGCTTGAGGTTGAGCCTTAGTATGGCACGGAAGACTGTTGTGGGTCAAACCGTTTGCTCGGGGGGTTGCACTCCGCATACGCGGCTGGCGCTGCTGTGCGCAGTGTTGCTGACCGGGCGGCAGACGTTGGTACACGCCGCGCCTCCGACCGGCGATCAGTCGACGAAAGTCGCGTCAGCAGCAGTGGATCCCGAACTCGGCGATATTGCATCTTCCGACGATGACTTGAGTGCCATCGATCTGCTTACGCTTGAGGTCCCCACCGTCGTGACCGCTTCACGACACGAGCAGAAGATCAATCTGCTGCCTTACGCAATCAGCGTCATCACCGCGGAAGACATATGGCAGTCGGGAGCCCGCAACGTACCCGACGCCTTGCGGTTGGTGCCGGGAATGGATGTGGCCGACCTGAGCTACGGCGAGACGGCGGTCTCGCCACGAGGTTTCCACGGCTTTTTGGATCGTCAAGTGCTGGTGCTGGTCGATGGTCGACAGATATATGACTCGATGTTCGGCGGCACGCTGTGGGGCAATTGGCCGTTCCAGCTCGAGGACATCGCGCGTATCGAGGTAATCCGCGGGCCGGGCGGGGTGACCTGGGGCTCGAATGCGGTCAACGGGGTCATCAACATTATCACCAAGGATCCGGCGGAGCAGAAAGGCCTGACCGTAACGGGCGGCGGTGGATCGCGCGGCACGCAGAAGGAGCACATGGGCTATGGCTTCTCCGACGGCAAGCTGCGCATGCGCGTGTCCGGCGAATACGAAGGCAGCGACGGCTTTGATAAAGGCGGATCGATCGTTCGCAAACTCGACGATTTCTATAAAGCCGGTCGCGAGTCGGTGTACGCTGTCTACGACGCCACGCCTAAAGATACGATCACGTTGTCGGCGGGCAACGCGACGGTGGACGGCAGCATGCCCACCACGCCGCTGGCCGGCTTGGACATGAGTCGCAGGTCGGGTACGGTCGCCACCTTCGCCCTCGGCAAGTGGGCGCACAAGATTGCCGAGGACAACCGCCTGGAACTGACCGGTTACCTGAACGACTTTGACGTCTCTGCAGGGGCCAAGCAGATAGACTATCGTTACGATCAGTTCGCCCTGCAACTCAGTCACACCTTCAAGCCTGCTGAACAGCATACCATCACCTGGGGCGTGGACACGCGGACCGATTATCTCGACGCAAGCGCCAGTTGGCCGCAGATGTGCACGGCTGACTACTTCAGCACTGCCACGCTCGGAGCGTACGTGCAGGACGACTGGGCCTTCGCGCCGAAGTGGACATTGAGCCTGGGCGGGCGAGTTGACTACGAGTGCTACAACGGCTTCCAGCCCAGTGCGCGGGCGGCGCTGGCCTATGCTCCCAACGATCAGATGACCTTCTACGGCTCAGTATCTCGTGCGGTGCAGATACCGACGCCAGGCTTTCGATTCTTCGAGATCCCGTTCCTGAACGGGCTGGCCTCCGCCACGAAGGGAGGTAAGCCGGAAGTCGCGAAGATGATCGCCTATGAACTGGGCTACCGGGGATCGGCGTTGTCCAACCGACTGCAGACCAGTGCGGCCGTATTCTGGCAGGAGTACGCCGACGAAAGCGCCTTTGCTCCCACCTTGGGGCCGCCGGGATTGCTGACCCTGCGCTACGGCAGACGCGGCGATGCATCGCTGTACGGCGTGGAAGCCGATGCGACCTTCAAGGCCACGGAAAAGCTGACCTTGCTGGCCAACTACACGTACGAGCAACTCGACTGGCGGGCGAGTGTGCCGTTCAATTGCAAGGATCTGATCACTCCGCCAACGAACAAGTTTATGCTTGGTGTCAATTACAAGCCCGCCGAGCGCTGGAACCTGTCCAGTTACCTGTACTACGTTGGCACCACGCGTGGGCCGAATGCGACCTTGCCTCTGCTGTCCGTCCGCATTCCGCAGTACTTCCGCTGGGATGTGCGTGCGGAGTATGAGTTCTGGAAGGATCGCGGCTCAGTTGCGGTGGGGGTGCGCAATCTGCTGCAGGCCAATCATCTGGAAGGCACGACGGCATTCATGAGTACCGCCGAGGTGCCGCGCATGGTTTACGCGGAAATGCGCATGAACTTCAAATGATACGCGCTCTGCCAGGGCGTCTGCCGGCAAAGCCTTCTTTACGCATGTAGTTCCACGATATCCTTGTCATGCAGCACGTGGGTGCTGTGCACCTGCTGGCCAGAATGGCTCGAGTCGCCCCACACGCGGGCGAACTTGAGGTTCTCGGCGATGTCCTTGTGCACCATGCGGGCCAGCTCATCGACGGTGCTGTCGGTGGGGAGGATAAAGGGCCTTTCCTTGTCGGCGGGCTTGCCGGGCTGCTTGGCGTAGATGCGGATCACGTTGAGAGTGTCGTATATGCGACGTAGCATGTCTGCCAGCCCTTCATCGGTGACGGTGGACACGGCAATCATCTCGGGGTACTTCGGCCCCAACTCCTGCAGCACAGCATAGGTGTCCATGGCTCCGGGCAGGTCGCACTTGGTGCAAACGATCAGGCCGTGCGGACCCACGTGCATGTGGCCGGTTTCATCCTCGGCGTCGGGCGGCTCGAAGGTGATTTCATGCTCGGCGAGGACGGCGAGCATGGCTTCGAGGTCCTCCAGCACGCTGGGCGAGGCCAGATCGGCGAGCAGCAGGGCCACGTGCGTATGCCGGACGGCGTTGACCAGGGCGGGGGGCACGTGCTCGGCGGTGATGGGCGGGAGGTCGACCAGTTCGATAGGCACGTCCTCATGGTGGGCCATGCCGGGGGTGGGCAGTGCGGTGCCGTAAGGGAAGTCGGTGATCTTGACGGTGGCGTGGGTTAGTTTGCCCACAATTGATGACTTGCCACAATTGGGGAAGCCCAGCAGCAGGGCCTGGCCGGCGCCCTGGGGCGGCAGAGCGTAGGGGTCCGCGCCGCCGCCAACCTTCTTGGTAGCCTGTTGCTGACCGGCCTCACGGAGCTCCTTGATCTTGCGTTTGAGGTCGGCCTGTTTCTTCTCGCTGGCCTTGTGCTTGGGGATGGTGCGGAGCATCTCCTCCAGGGCGGCCAGCTTGTCGGCGGGCGTACGGGCCTGGCGGTACTTGCGGTCGGCCTCGATGTAGTCGGGAGTCAGGTTCAGCGCCATGGCGGGCATTGTAGCATGGGATGGAAGGGAGAGCAGAAGGCGGAATGTAGAATGCTGAATGCAGAATGTTGAATTGGGGGAAGACTGGGTCCGCACGTTATAAGTCGCGGTGTTAAAGGAGGTTGAGGTTGTTTGGGGTGATGCTGGGCGGCTATTCGTTTGGGTTCGTATTGTCGTTTTTGGGTGTGTGCGCGGGGGGAAGAGGCGAAGCCGCAAGCGGCAAAGTTTGGGTTCGTCTTGCCGTTTTTGGGAACCACTTCCGGCGAGGGACGCATGGGGCCGGATCTTTGAATGAGAAAGAGCGTCTGGCGCCAGGAGAACATGCGAGGTGCACCGGCGGAAGAGAATGCAGAATGCTGAATGTTGAATGTTGAATGAAGAGAGCTTGGTGTGTTCAGCTTGGCTTTAGTGAGGTGATGAGGGTGGTGATAGCTTGGTCGATTTGGGCGAGGCAGGCGGGGGGTTCGGCACAGTCGATGTCGTGCATCTGCCAGTATTCGACCCGGGTGGCGTGTTGGGGGAAGAGGCGTTCGAGCGGTGCGCGGTGCTCGGCCTCCTTCATGGCGATGATGCGGGCGGCAGAGGCGAGATCGGTCTCGGCGACCTGCAAGGGGTGACGCAGGTTGCCGTCGAGCATGATGCCGCGGGCGGCGAGGCCGTCGATGGCGAAAGGGGAGATGGGGCCGCTGATATACGCGAGACTCTCGGTCAGTAAGAGGGCGCGGGAGTCGGCACGCCAGGTAAGCTCGGCCGCTTCGGCGCGGGCATTAAAGAGGATCTCGGCGAAGCGGCTGCGGTAGTAGTTGCCCGAACAGAGGAACAACAGCTTCTGCAATTCCAATTCTCCCATGGACCCCGCGCTGGGATCTCGCAGCAATTCAGGCGGTCAGCAAGGATGACGCGAGAGTCCTCAATCCTCCCCTCTCCCGGCACGGCCGGGTGAGGGGTGGATTGAGGTTGCGGGTTGCGACCGTTTTTTTCGACCAGCCCTAAAAGGGCTGGCCTAGTAGCCCGCCTGCGGCGGGAAACGCCGCTAAAGCGGCGTAAGCCTAGGCCTTCAATCCGCTCAGGTCGGGCACCAGTCGATCGCTGGATTTGAGCAACTGCTCCCAGGTCAGCCGCTCTTTTCGATAGGCGGCTTCGCGGCCGAGAATGGCGGTCAAGTTGCTGATCACGGCCTGCTTGACGGTCAGGTTGCCGACATCGCCGCCGGTAACCGCTTGGTGGAACTCCTTGACGTTGACCGTGGCCCCATCCGTGTAGAGGTTCGTGAACTTGCCCTCGTAGTTATTGTTCGGTGGCGTGTGCAGCCAGACATGCGTGAAGTAATCGCTGTCGAAGGTTCCATTGGAGCCATATACTCGACACGTAATCTCGTTGGGCGAGCGGTGGCACATCTGCTCGCACATGAAGGACACGCCGACGTTCTCGGGGAACTCATAGACCAGGCTGAAGTAGTCGTAGATGTCGCCGTACTTGCGCAGGCCCTTGCTGCCGCCGACGCCCACGGCTGCCACGGGTGGGGCGTTCATGACCCAGCAGGCTACGTCGATGGAGTGAATGCTTTGCTCGACGATGAAATCGCCGCCGATGGCCTTGTCGCAGTACCAGGTCTTAAGGCGATCCTCTGGCGTGGCGGGCGGATCCAGGCGGATCACGCCGCAAGGATAGGAGGCGTCACCGCAGACGAGCTTGCCCATTTCTCCGGCGTGGATGCGTTTGACGGCTTCGCGGTAGTACTGGTTGGCGCGGGTCTGGAAGTCGACGAGGAAGACCTGCTTCTTCTCGCGAGCCTTGGCCCCGGAGGCCTCGATGCTCTGGCAGCCGGGCACGTCGATGGCGATGGGCTTGGCCAAGTAGACGTGCTTGCCGGCCTCGACGGCAGCGGCGGCGTGTTCGGGGTGGAAGTAGGGCGGCGTCTCGATGATGACCGCGTCGAACTTGGTGTCGTACATCTTCTTGTAGCCGGACAGCGCGGTGAAGCGTTTGTCCGCCGGGATGTTGAACTTGTCGCCCATGCGGTCGGCGCGATCGGCATAGTAATCGCAGCAGGCAACCCACTTGTACTTGCCGTGCTTGGCGAAGAGGCCGGTGATCCACATGCCGCGTCCGCCGCAGCCGAGCAGGGCGATTTCAATTGTGCTGTTAGCCGTCGAGCCGCGGACGGCTGATGGCCGCACGATGGTGAAGGCAGCCGCGGCTGCGGTGCCGGCCAGGAATTCGCGTCGGGGCAATCGGGTGGATTTGCGTTCGCCGGTCATGTGCAGTCTCCTTGCTGAGGACTTGGTTTGCTTCGCGTCGTGAGCATAGGAGCATAATGGCGGTGGCAGGTTGCCGCAATGCTGAACCTTAAAGAGAGCGGCAGATTACCCACGGGTTGCGCTCCGGGCTTTGCCCTCCGCTGCACCCGTGGCTTTCGACGGAGCTACTGGACAGTTTGCGGCGTATGGGGTACCACGGTGTCGAGTTCGTAGTAGCACAGGGAGAACATCATGCACAGCGGCAAGCAAATGAGTGTCGGGCTCGTGGCGACGGCGGTTAGTCTTGTGGCTTTTGCCTTCACAGGGATTGCGGCTGGAGCCGCGGACGCTTCGGTGGGTGGGCAACGCGTGAAGCCGATTGCCAGCACGCAGCCGGCGGTGAAGACTGCGTGGTACGACGCACGTGAGCTAACTATCGAGGGCAAGGGCTGGCAGGACACGGAAGCGTTCTGGGAGCGGCTGCCCGCGCGGGCCAAGGGCAAGGTCACGGACGCGGTGTGGGGGCTGAGCAAGGACACTGCGGGCATGGCGGTTCGCTTTGTGACGAATGCGGAGAAGATCTCCGCGCGATGGACGGTCACGGCGAATGCGCTGGCCATGCCGCACATGCCGGCCACGGGGGTGAGCGGGCTGGATCTTTACGTGCGCGAGGGCGGCAGGTGGCATTGGGTGGGCAACGGTCGGCCGGTGAAGTCGCCCACCAACGAGGCGGTGTTGGCGGATAACATTGGGGTGGCGGGCGGCCCCGAAGAGGGTTTACTCGTTGTCAAGGGCACCGGGGTCACAGACCCCGGCTCTGAAAGAGCTGAACGTACTGGGAGCGCAGACTCCGGCTCTGAAAGAGGTAAAGGT
>JBJKSL010000315.1:0-5033 GCA_046704145.1 Phycisphaerae bacterium | reverse complement strand
GAGCTTGCTGGTCGCGAGGAGAATCGCAGCCCCCGCAGTGGCCATTTCCCGGGCCGCCGATCGCATCGGGCGCGGCGAGATGGCGGTTCGCGCCAGCGAAACCGGGCCCAGCGAAATCCGCACGATTGCGCGTAACCTGAACGGTATGGTCGATCACCTGGCCAGCCGGTTGCGGATGGGAGCCAACCTCAGCGACATTTATGCCACAGCCTCTGCCCATACCAGTCTTGATGATCTGCTGGAAGCTCTGCTACCGCGGATCATGAGTGCAACCCGCTCGCAACTGGCCGTCTTCTACCTGAATGAAGGGGATTCGAGCTATCGGCTGGTTTCGGCCGTAGGCATGCCCGCGGCGGATCTGCCTCGGCACATTTCGGAGAGTCCGCCGGACCACCTGCTGACGCAAGCAGCGCGGGATCGCTCCGTCCAGATGCTCAGCGGGCTGACAGATAATCCCGATTTGAGGATCCTCACACAAACGGGCCCGGCCAGGCCGCAATCCTTGATGAGCATACCACTGGCCCATCCGGATCGGACGTTGGCGATCATAGGCTTGGGCTCGGTGCACGAATTTACCGAGGAGGATCTGGAGTTGGCGCGGGCTCTCAACATAGGCCTGAGTCTTTCCATAGACGCCTGCATGGCCAACGCCCGCAACCTGCAGATCTCTGATGAACTGCGGGCCAAGAACGATGAATTGAGCGACGTCAACAGCGAGTTGCAGTCGCAATCGGAAGAGCTGCGGCAGCAAACCGAGGAATTGCGCGTCCAGACAGAAGAACTCGAGGCCCAGCGTGCGGCGGTAGAGGAAGCAGACCGCCTGAAATCGCAGTTCCTGTCCAATATGAGTCACGAGTTGCGTACGCCGCTCAATAGCATCATGGCCCTCTCGCAGCTCATGATGGCTCGCGGTACGGGCATCGATCGAGCCAAGGAATCCGAGTATCTGCGTATCATAGAGCGTAACGGGCGACACCTGCTCAACCTGATCAACGACATTCTTGACCTCTCCAAGATTGAATCCGGCCACATGGAAGTGACGCCCATCGAATTCCGGCCGGAAGCGGTGGCGGCACGTGCGGTGGAAGTCACGCGCCCCCTGGCCGAGGCCAAGGGTCTGCAGTTCAACTTTGTGTTTGGCAAGATGCCCACGGTCTACACCGACGAGGACAAGGTCTACCAGATTCTGCTGAACCTGTTGTCCAACGCGGTCAAGTTTACGGACCACGGCTCGATCAGCACCTCGCTGCGTACCGAGCGTGGCAATGTGCTATTCATCGTGCAGGACACGGGCATCGGGATTGACGAGCATGAGCTGCCGCACATATTCGATCAATTCCGGCAAGTGGACGGCTCGACCACGCGACGGCACGAAGGCACGGGTCTGGGGCTGGCCATCGGACGCAAGCTCGCAAACCTGCTGGGCGGAGAAATCCTGGTTGAATCCACAGAGGGCAAAGGCAGCACGTTTACGCTATCACTGCCGCTGTGCTGCCCCAGCGCAGCCACGCGCCCGCCGGCTGGTTCGGCACCCACGAGTTGTCCTGCACCGGCCAATCGGCTGAAAGCGACCAGCACGGTGCTGGTGATTGACGACGAGAGTGAAACACAAGAGACACTGCGGAGTTACCTGGTGGAAGCAGGCTACGAGGTAGCCATCGCCGCAGACGGCCGCGAAGGATTGGAACTGGCCAGAACACTCAAGCCGCACGCCATCACGTTGGATGTGACCATGCCGGAGGTGGATGGCTGGGAAGTCATCCGCTCGTTGAAAGCCTCGGGCGATACGGCCTCCATACCTGTGGTGATTGTCTCGGCTCCGACGGAACAGGAGACGGCGTTTGCACTTGGGGCAGCGGCCTTCGTGAGCAAGCC
Source organism: Phycisphaerae bacterium (assembly GCA_046704145.1). GTDB lineage: Bacteria > Planctomycetota > Phycisphaerae > UBA1845 > PWPN01 > JACQVT01. Next base: position 3,158 of record JBJKSL010000315.1, on the reverse strand, counting down.
TGTGGACCCGACGCGGTTGCTGGCGGAGGTAGGTCGCGCGACCGCCCAGCACGAGCAAGGGCAGCGTCTGCTGGTGGTCGATGACGACGAAGTCGCCGCCACCCAGATTTCGCTGGCTCTGGAGGATGCGGGTTATGCTGTATTGACGGCCTGCAGCGGCACCGAAGCCCTGAAGCTGGCACATCTGTCCCAACCGGACGCCGCAGTGCTCGATCTCATGATGCCGGGCATGGACGGCTTCCAACTACTGAAGCAGATACGCTCAACCTCGGAGCTGTCCGACTTGCCTGTGCTGATCCTTACTGCCAAGGAACTGACGTCGTCAGAGCGTAAGCAGTTGATCGACGGCCACGTGCAGCAACTGGTCCAAAAAGGGAGCGTGGATCGCGACCAACTGGTCGAATGCGTACGCCGGCTTCTGCGCACGCGTCGGCCGGTGGTTGACGAGAAGCCGGTCTCGCTGCCGGCGGCAAAAGTCCTGCCGCAGGAGAAGCGTGAAGGCGTGATCCTCATCGTAGAGGACAATGCGGATAATCTGTTGACCATGGGTGAGTTGCTGGACGATTTGGGCTACCGGCACACGCATGCTGGCGACGGGCAGCAGGCGGTGCAAATGACGCGCGAGCTTCAGCCGGCGCTGGTGCTCATGGACATGCAGCTGCCGGTGTTGAGCGGGATGGACGCTGCTCAGCAGATCAAGGCTGACCCGGAGTTGGCTGAGATCCCGATCGTGGCAGTGACGGCCAAGGCCATGCCTGACGACCGGGAGCAAATACTCTCTGCGGGATGCGACGATTATCTTTCCAAGCCGCTGGAGCGCGACGAACTGATCCGGGTGCTCAACCCACACGTCAAACCGTCGGCCTGACAGCGGATATGAGCTGATGCCATGAACCGAACCAATGGCTCAAGTTCTCGAAATCGCTCGACCATTCTGGTCGTCGATGACAAGCGGGAAAACCTGCTGATCATGGAGGGGATCATCGCGCAGGAGTTGCGGGAATGCGATACCGTCACTACCTCGCAACCGCAAGAAACACTCAAGCTGGCCACGGCACACGCGGTGGATGCCATTATGCTGGATGTGCAGATGCCGTCCATTGATGGTCTGGAGCTTGTGCAGCTTCTGAAAGCCTCTCCTGCAACGCGCAACATTCCTGTGGTTCTGATCACCGCTCACGCATCGACTCCGTCGCTGCGCACGCGCGCACTTGAGGTTGGGGCAGAGGAGTTCATCACCCGCCCTATCAACAACGCTGAGCTGGCCGCCAAGCTCCGCGCCGTCCTTCGCGTTAAGGCTGCCGAAGACAAGCTCCGGGCGATGAACGTCCGGTTGCAGGAGATGGTGGCGGAGCGGACGCGGGCACTGCAAGAACTCAACCAGCAGCTCGAGGCCAAGAACAAGGAGTTAGCGAACATCCTGGACGTGACCTCGCACGACCTGCGCAGCCCGTTGCTGAATGTGGACGGGTTTGCCCGAGAGTTGCAGGAGAGCTGTCGCGACCTCCGTGCCGCCGCCGAGGCTGCCGGCGATGCGTTGCCGCCGGAGTTCAAAGAGCGCGTCGAGCCGATTCTGGCCGAGCAGATCCCCGAATCCATCCAGCACATCCTGGCCGGAACAGAGAAGATGGATGGGCTGATCACTGGGCTGCTGCACCTGTCACGGCTGGGCCGGGCAGAGATTCGCATCGAACCGCTCGACATGAACGACGCTCTTCGCAGCATCCTGGCCACCATGGATTATCAGATCACCTCTGCCGGTGCGACCGTCGAGGTGGGCGACCTGCCGTCCTGCCAAGGGGATGTTTTGCAGATCAACCAGGTGTTCTCCAATCTGTTGGACAACGCGTTGAAATTCCGCGACCCCGCTCGGCCGGCCAGGATTCAGATTTCAGCAGAGCGACGCAACGCCCAGGTTCACTACCACATCAAGGACAACGGCATCGGCATGGCCTCGGAGAACCTGGAACGCATCTTTGAGCTCTTCTTCCGCGTCGACCGGATAACCACCAGTGGCGACGGCCTGGGGCTGACCTCCGTTGAACGGATTCTCGAACGGCACAACGGCAGCATTGCGGTCCAATCGGAACCCGGCCAAGGCAGCACCTTCACCGTGACCCTGCCAGCCGCTGACCACAGCGGAGTTGCCCGTAAGGCCTGGGGCGTGTAAGTTGTCCATCGCCATGGACAAAAACACAATCGCGATCGTTTCTGGACTGCCCCGCTCGGGGACCTCGATGATGATGCGGATACTCGACATGGGCGGCATACCCGCCCTGACGGACAATCTTCGCACCGCTGATCTGGACAACCCCAACGGCTACTACGAGTTCGAGCCGGTCAAGAAGACCAAGCAGGACTCCTCCTGGCTGGAGCAGGCCGGCGGCAAGGTGGTCAAGATGGTCGCCCGCCTGCTGATGGACCTTCCGCCAGATCGCGAGTACCGCGTGGTGTTCATGCTCCGCAAGCTGGAAGAGGTGATTCGCTCGCAGAACGTGATGCTCGAGCACAAGGGCAAAGTCAGCAATGATCTGGACAACCAGCAGGTCATCTCGTTGTTCCGGCAGGAGCTGCAGCGTGTTGAGGACTACCTCAAAGACAAGCCGCAGTTCAAGGTCATCTACATCAACTACAACGAGATGCTCGCCAGGCCTCGGCCCTGCGTCCAGGCACTGAACGATTTCTTCGGCGGCGGCCTCGACACGGACAAAATGCTCGGCGTGGTGGACCCCTCGCTGTATCGCCAGCGGGAGCTGTAGGATCGGCCACAGACACGCAGGCATCTTTAGCCAGGATGATCTGCAGACTTTCATCGGCTGCTTCGCCACCGGCGTTTCCATCTGCACGTCGTGGGTACGCTGACGCGCAATTCCTTATCGGACGCTTTTTAGGGAATATCACCCTTTGGCCCCCGCCCCGTCCTGGGCTATATTTGTATTGAAACCGAACGCGCCTTTCACTTTGCCGGCCAAATTGGTTCAGTTGCGCTTTCGTAAGTCCGTCACGGCCATCGAATCAACATGGATGGGAGATCGCCGATGGTGCTGGGCAACAATGCGGGGATCAAATCTGTTACGATCACCGGCCGACAGTGCCGACGGATTACGGCCACCGAGCTGGTCGGCGGCGTGCTCTGCCGGGTCACGTTGGAACAAGAC
>JBJKSL010000314.1:0-4664 GCA_046704145.1 Phycisphaerae bacterium | reverse complement strand
GGCCTCCACCGACCGACCCTGAACTGCTCGCAACGTATAACGCAGCATTTGAAGCAGCGGCCGAAGTGCGAGCCACGGGTGAAGTGGTCCAAGGAAACAGCGCTCTCGTTACTACGTTTGCGAAGGATGAAGCCCCAGAAGTGAAACACCGAGGTCTCTATCGTGAAAAAGGCATGTGACGGCTCACCAGATCTATGACGGTCGGGGAGGGAGGTACCAACGAAGAACCGAGCGCGCCGCCGACCGGACCATAGATCGGCATCACGGATTCCGACTGCTGACGACGCCGCAATGCGTTGTGTCAGGAGAAAATTGGAAGCCTCGCTCGGTGGATGCCAACGCCCCAAATCCATGAAAGGACGGCAGTGACAACCACATCGAAATCGCTCAAGATCACGGAGTGCGCCATCGTGGTGCCGCCCCCGGAGAATATCGCCGTTCTGAAGCAAATGGGCCTCCCGGCCAAGGCGAGGGCGATGGCTGATCTGCAGATGCGCTCCTCGTCTCGCGAGATTCCCGATCCACTGGAGCATTGGGAGCATCCGAGCAACCTCAAGGTCAAGCCCGAGGGTTGGTGGCTTGCCGAGAGCGCGTCCTTCGGCGGGCAAGCTTCAGTGATCAACCCCTACAAGGAGATTTCGGCACCGTCAGCGACCGAGCTCAGTGACGCGACGGCCGCTTTCTGTGTGACGAAGGACGGCCGGCTGCTTGGAATCATCAGCCCAAACGGACGCGATGACGCGTCCGTCTGGATAAGCACCGCATGCGCTCGCGTTCAGGCCACAGCAGCCGGGAGCGGCAAGGCGTCGGCACTGACGATCACCGGCGATTGTTGGACGGTTCAACTGTCAAGCGTGCATCGCCTCTACAGGAACGTCAAGAGCGGCGGAAGCGCGGTGAAGACCGGTGCGAAGATCGCTGCCTTTGCTGCCGCCGACATACTGATCCACCCCAGCGGCGGAAACCGCAGCAGCGAGGTCGAGGGTCGATTGCAGATAGACCAGGCGACGTCGTTCGTGGAGGCGATCCGAAGCGGGTCTGGCGTCAGCTCACGGTTCGAGTTCGTGAAGCCCGACGGACCAGCGTTCGGTCAGGGCTACCGTTGGATCGCAGACCCCGGGCTCGGCGGTGTATATCGTCTAGAGCGAAAGGGTGAGCCCACGACCGCGACCTTCCTCGTCGATCGTGAGTTGCCGCGGGACGAGCAGCTCACGGCACTCGACGCCATCGACTGGGCGCCACGTGCGATGGCGGACTGGGTGCGCAAGCGGGTGGAGGACGAGAACGAGCCGAAGCTCTCGCGGCCCGCGCTCCCTGCCGGACGAGTGAGTCATCCGTTCTGGCTGAACTCGCTGGGCCTAAACATGGGCGACGGACCAGAGGCTCACCCTGTTGCGCGGTACTTGTGGCCGTCCCTCGTGGGCGGAGAGCCGAGCCTTGACGCGGGCGAGCAGGTACTCCACGAGTACCATGCTCAGCGCGTCCACCTGTCTGCGCCAAGCACTGCCGAGCAGGGGTACTCAAGTTCTGAGCTCGGTACGGGGAAGACTGGCGCGGCGCGCATTTTCGTCACGAACCAGCGGCTGATTGTCGTCGCAGCACGGACTCAGGACGCCGTGGAGGACGACAAGGCGTGGTGGGTATCGCATTTCCGTTACGAGTGGATCTACGAGGTCGGTACGGAGTCGAAGAAGACGTTAAAGGTCAAGAAGATTTCGTTGAAGCCGAAGCCAGGGACAGAGGGGCACGAGACTGCTCTGTACGTCCGAATGCGCCAAAGCGGCGCAGCCGTCCACGAGCTGAAGTTACCCGGGTTTGCCGACGCTTCTTTCATTACGAACCTATTGGCGGCGATAACCACCGTTCCTGGTCGGTCCATATCGAACACCCGCTACCACCACGAGGCGACCGGGGTAGAGGTTGACCGTGTCGCGAAGGTCATCCCAGGCGAGGTTCCGTACTCGCTGCCGTTGGATTTGGCCAACCAGTGGCTCGCGCATCCCAAACCTCTTTAGTTGCCCAGCTACTATGCGCCCGGCTAACATGTGTACGAGGCTTGCTCGCTCAACGACCGCTTTGATTGCCACAGTAGTTGCCCTTGTGGGCTGTGGCACGTCTCGCTCAAGTATGACCTCCGGCAGCGACTCGGCAACTCGAGGGGCCGCAACCACGGCATTCGCGTCTTCCCAAGAACCGAGGAGTCCTTTGCCAAGCTTCGTGATCCGCCAAACGACCGAAAGCGGCATAGCCGTGAAGGTAGAAGGGCGTTTGGGACCACCTCTGCCCGCGAGTGAATCGGACGTTGACAAGGCTATGCTGCGCCGATGCCCCTACCACCTTGAGCACGCGCTCATCGTTCGCCTCGATATGACGGCTTCCATCGAATCAGGCCAAGCAGGAGACGTTCAACTCAATCTTGGCACCGAACCCATAGAACACGAACTGCTTGTCATCACGCCGACAAGTGGGTGTCGACACGGCGGAGTGAATGCCGCTACCGCTGCCTTCGGAGAACTATCCTCGCGATCCACCGGACATACGACCGCATGGATTGTACTTCCCCAAGTCGTCGCACCAGCTTACCCGCACCCTTCAAGCGCGGAACTCAGCAAGGAAGGATGGGTGATGTTTGACCCTGCAGTCAATGTTGACGGCTCCGAAGAACAGTACAACACCAGCTCAGAAGGAGCCGATAGGTGGGAAGGGCCGGCTGCGGTTCGCTGTTCCCAAGGCGAACAGGTCCCACGACACATTGCAGTCGTGCTGATGCCGACCGTGCTGAGTGCGACAAACGACGATAAATACTCAGAAACCTGTGAAGGGAACTAACCTTGCCGATGCTAATACAGAGAGGCTTGACAATGAGGTGCCGAATGAGGACTAGGACATTGGCCGTGCTTGCGGCGGCAAGTGTAGGCGCCGCTGTGTGTGGCTGCGGGGGTGGCGGTGCTGCCCAAGCGTACGATATCGCGCCGATCTTTCCGTTGTCCTCGGGGAAGTGCGCGCACTACGGGGGTCACGAAGAAGGGTCAGGCTTAACCGCGAAGTGCATGGTGACAAAGGAAGAGTGTGAAAAGGCCGCTGCCGATTGGAGAAATGCGATGCAGAACGGCGGTGTCAACGAAGCGATCGAGTTCAGTTGCCTGTCAGGCGAATGAGGGCTGCCCGGAGTGGTCGCCGGGCATCTCGACCGCGGTCTGCATCTCGTGGCTTGTGACGTGGGCGTAGCGGCTGACGGTAGACAGGTCCGCATGCCCGAGATACTCCGCGACCAGGCGCGTATCGCCCGTGCTCTGCCGCAGCCAGGTAGCCGCAGTGTGCCGCAGCGTGTGGGCGCTCAGATGCTTCTCAAGGCCCGCACCCGCCGCAACGCGCTTGGTGATCCGCGCCAGCGCCGTCGGCTGCAGCCGCCCGCGCTCAAACCCGCAGAAAACATGCTGCGCCGACATCGGCTCACGCACAGCTCGCCGGCGATGAAGCTCCGCGACAAGCTGCGACGGCAACGGCTGGCGACGCGGCTTGCCGCCCTCGCCGTGCCGGACAAGCAGCGAAGGGGTGGGCCCGTCGAGATCGAGGTCGCCCCAGGTCACTTCGATCAGCTCCGCGCGGCGCAGCCCGGTCACCGCGAACGTGAGCAGCACCAGCCGGTCGCGCTGCACGTTCCCCGGACGAGCGCGCTGCGGACATGCGGCGGCAGCCAGCAGACGATCGAACTTCTCGCGTGTCACCCAGTCGCGCTCCTGATGAGGCTTCGCCGGCGCTTGGAGCTCCAGGAACGGGTCGGGCGTGCCCTGCCGGCGGCAAACCCACGCCATGAAGCGCCGCAGCGGCACGAAACGGCGGTAGTAGGTCGCCGCCTCCGGCCTGCGAGCCTGCCGGTAGTCGGCGAGATAGTCGACGATCGCCCGCTCCTCAAAAAGCTTTCCCGACCGCTGTCTCTCCTGAGCCCCCGCGAGCAGATCATCGATCGCGATCCTGTAGGCGCTTATCGTGCTGCGGCTACGCTGCTCGCTCTGCAAGCGCCGCAACCACGCATCGCGGTCCCGCGCAGTCAGCCTCACCGAACGCGACGACGGCGAGCCCCGCACCCCCATCTCAACCAAGAGGCCAGCCAGCACAACGCCCAGTGGCGTTCAGTGTGGAGCATGGGTGGCTCCCTCGACACCATGGTGGTGGCGTCCCACTCGATACGCGATGTAGACTTCGCGTTACAACTTAGTCGGAGGGACCGTGCCAGGCTGCACGCATCGACCAAGGAGGCGGTTTGATTGGGCATTATCGATTGGGAACGTGCCGAGGGTATCGGATGACAGCCATCACGCAGACACGTCAGATAGGCGGCACGATGGCGACGTGCCGGCGTAGACGACCGGCACGCACGAGCCATGAATCCGTGTGGGGTACAAAGTGGTGCAGGCTCAGCGCCCTCGTGAGCTGTCTGGCGGTTGGGGCGCTCTGCGCTGCGATCTTGGCTCCGGCTGCAAGCGCTGCGCCCTATCCGGAGACCGACGTGATGTTCCTCTTCGACACGAGCGGCTCGATGGAACCGGTGCTCGAAGAAGCCAAGGTGGAAATCCAGACAGTGATGACGCACCTCAGCGCCTCACTGCAGAGCGTCGCTTACGGAGTCGCGGAGGTGCGCGAGTATCCGGTCGCGCCGTACG